>CBFDCY010000052.1:0-7220 GCA_965603425.1 uncultured Dehalococcoidia bacterium
CGTGTCGGCACTGGCTTGAATGGTGTTGCCCCGGCCCAGCTTGAGTTTAAAAGCTTCGGGGATATCCGGCGTCTGGCCGATGGCAGCGATAACGGAGTCGAAATCGGTGGTGAATTCACTGTCCTTGATGGGGACGGGTCGGCGGCGCCCGCTGGCGTCCGGCTCACCGAGTTCCATGCGGATGCAGGTCAGATTCAGCGTTTTTCCGGTTCGGTCAATGCGCACCGGCGCGGCGAGGAACATTATCTCTACCCCTTCTTCGAGGGCAGCCTCGACCTCTTCCGGACTGGCGGGCATCTCTGCCCGGGTGCGGCGGTAAACAATAATCACCTTCTTCGCGCCAGTGCGGAGGGAGACCCGTGCCGCATCGATGGCGACGTTCCCGCCGCCGATGACCGCAACCTGACTCCCGGTGTCTATCTTCCGGCCAAGGTTGACCTCTCGAAGGAAGGTGGCGCCGTCAAAGACGCCCTGGGTATCTTCGCCTTCCACGCCCATCTTCATCCCCCGGTGTGCCCCGGGAGCGGCGAAGATGGCGTCATAGCCCTGGGCAAAGAGGTCGTCAGTTGACTCAACTCTGGTATTCAGTTTTATTTCAACACCGGCTTTTCTGATAACGTCAATTTCGGCGTTGAGCTTTGCCGGCGGCAGGCGATAGTCGGGAATGCCGACGCGCATCATGCCGCCAGGCTCGGGAAGAGCTTCGAAGACGGTGACGGCGTGTCCCTGCTTGGCCAGGTAGTAGCCGGCGGTAAGCCCGGCCGGCCCCGCGCCGATAACAGCCACCTTCTTGCCGGTTGGTGAAGATTTCTTGGCGCGCTGTTGCCACTGGCCGTCGTCGCGCTCCGCCGCGGCCCACTTGAGGAACTTGATAGAAATTGGCTCGTTCAAAGCCTCGCGACGGCAGGCCTGTTCGCAGGGATGTATGCAGACCCTCCCCAGTGCGCCGGGGAAGGGGACTTTTTCCCTGATGACAGCCAATGCCTCGGCAAATCTGCCCTCGCTGCAGAGTCTAACGTAACGGGGGACGTCAATGTGGGCAGGGCAGGCATAGCTGCAGGGATTGGTCAGTTCCTCATGGTCTATTTCCGGCCGCCATTTGGCCACCTTGTCAACCAGCGCCCCGGTGGGGCAGACTTCAACGCAGGCGCAGCAATATTTACATCCGGAATTAACGAGCGACTTTCCGTCTGATGGTTCCGGCCAGCGGTCGCCGTCATGTTCCGACATCTTGATGGCTTCTATACCCCGTATCTCCTTGCAGGCGTTCACGCAGCGAGCGCAGCTAATACAGAGGTTATAGTCTCTTTCGAAGAGAGGGTTATCCCGGTCAATCGGTAAGCCGCGGTACTGCCAGGCAAGCTCTTCTCCTTCCAGCCCTATGTAGTCGACAATCTTCTGCAACTCGCACTGGCCGTTATAGGGGCAAAGAACGCAGCGCTGGGTGACCGCCACGTTGCGCAGGCAGATATCGTACGGCCCGCAGCGGTCGCGCCGCTCGCAGACAAGACATTCGCAGGGATGATGGGCGAGGAGTTTTTTCAGCGCTTCCTTTCGTGCTTCCTGTAGCTGAGGCGTATCCGTGTGGACTACCATGCCCCCGGCGACCCTGGTATTGCAGGCGGTGACGGGTTCCTCTGTCCCCTCGATTTCCACCAGGCACAGCCGACAGGAACCATCGGGAGTGAGCATGGGGTGGGCGCAGATGGCCGGGATATAAATTCCCGCCGCTATCGTTGCTTGCAGGAGGGTTGCCTCCTCGCCGACTTCAATCTTTTGTCCGTCAATAGTCAGTGTGCTCATTTCCCGTCCTACACCTTTCCAGTTCAGTTATCGTTTCTGGCTCTGAGCAGTTTCACCAGCCGCCAGCTGGTGTTCTGGCAGAGAATTATAATATCCTCGGTAGGTAAATAATCGGTGATGGTGCGGTCGAACATGATGCTGCCTTCAGGCGAGAATTCGTCATCGCCTTTCCAGAGCACCAGCGTCAACGGCACCATGCCCAAGGCATTAATGGTCACCGAGGCATCGCCGAAATCCGCCTTGCGTCCGCCGACCGATTTCGCCATTTCCAGTAGTCGCTCCGGCTCGTTTCCGAAATGCATTACCATCGGTTTGATGGCCCGGTTGTAAAAGGTCGGGAAATAGCCGGTGCCTTCAGGGAGCTCTTTGAATGAGATGAGCGGGCCGGAGAGAGGCGTGCCCTTTGCCTGCGTAAAGTAGTGAAGCAGGAGTATTTTGTCCACAAGTGTAACATGTTCATCCGTGTCCTGAAAAGTGACCTCGGCTTCGGGATATTTTATGAGATACGCCCGGTTCAGGTAATCAAGCGATATGGTATTCTTTGATTTCAGAAATCGGGCGTCGCAGCGGCGGCACTGTTGCTCGACATCTTCGATTTCAGCCAGCTTTGCCACTGCCAGTCGATAAGCCAGCTCATAGCCGTATCCGTCATCCTGCTTGATGGGTGATGTCAAAGCCTTGCCTTCGCTCATCTTTTTCTTTTTCTATGAAGATGCGCAATCTTATCTGGTAGCTGTAATATCGGATTCCGGTGTCTATATATCCAGCCAGGAGTGGGAGTAGAGCGATTCGCCGGACAGCACCCTGACCGTCTTGGCGTACTTGACCTCTTCCTCGGTTAGCGAGGCATAATCTGGCTTCTCGCCGTCCATCATCCGGTGTACCAGACTCAACAGCTCCGGTCTCTCTCCTCGTACTATCTTTATCAGGTCGGTGTCAAAGGCATCTACAATTGCCGAGTGCAGGCCGTACTTCATAATCATCATGAGGTAGGTCCGGTTCAGCCACGGCCGGAGGTCATTCGGTGTGCCGTTGGAAATATTTGATAAGCCAACCACTGATTTGCAGCCCGGTGCAATCTCTCCGAGCATGGCCATAAACTCAATCAGTGCTTTGACCTGATTTATTTCTACCGATAATGGGCTGACGATGGGGTCAATCCAGAGTTTTTCATTGGCGATGCCCATTTCACCAGCCTTGTAAACGAAATCAACCGCGTTCATGGCTCGTTCGTTGGCGTCTCGCGGCATACCTTCGGCGCCCCAGAGCAGAGCAATGACATCCGCGTCATATTTCTTGGCCAGCTCCAGGCCGGGTCCTATACGGTCCGTTTGCAGGGAGACGGAGTTGATAAGCGGGGTCTTCTTGGTTGCCTTAAGGCCGGCTTCTGTGGCCAACAGGTTGGTCGTATCCAGGGACAGGGACTTATCCGTTACCTCCTGCACTGTGTTGACCACCCAGGGCATTAGCTCCTCGCCGGTCTTCCTCGCCGGGCCGATGTTGAGGTCGAGGTAGTCCACCCCGGCCGAGGTTTCAGCTTTGGCGAGGTCCTGAATCGGCTTGGGGTTTCTCTCCTTGAGCGCCGGGCCGATGGTCTGGGACATCATGTTGATGTTTTCACCAATGAGTATCATCTTTACCTCCTTAGGGAGTCCATGCTTTCACGTAGGCGGGAATGTGGGCGCCTTCTCTGGGGCCGACCAGTATCTCCCAGCCGGGCAGTTCCTCCTCCAAACCGCCACTTTCCACGGCCGCATATCCCGGAATAATCAATTTCTGGTGCTTTACTTTATCCATAATGCCGCACTTCTTGATAAAGGGGCCGATGATATCGGCGCTGAACTTGCCTGCCGCCCAGGCGGTCAGCACCGAGAGCCCCTCCGTGTCCTTCACCAGCAGCCAGCTGGGAACGCGACTGGTTTCCAGGTAGCCCGAAATCAGGAAGTAGGTGAGCGAAAAATTGGTCGTAACCAGCACCGGTGAGTTCTCACCCGGTCCGCCAATAGTATAGATGCCTTCCTGCGTTGCCAGTGGACGCTGCGGGTCGGTGAAGATGTTCATCCTTTCCACGAGCAACGGATAAAGGCTTTCCCCGTAGAGGTCAGACAGCACGATGATACCGCCGTACTTGGCAACAAACATGGAGGCCAGCATCGCTTCTTTCATCGGGTCATCGGTCATCTCGCAGGGGAAGGTGATAGTGGGGAAGCCGAGCGGGCGGAGTTTCTTGTTCAGCGCGGCGCTGCGGATAATAATCTGGTCTTCGAGCGCCTGGCGGGAAGTCCTGGAGCCGGAGTCAATGACAATGTTCTTCAGGCCCGCCTGAGTTAGTTTTTCGGTCAATGCCACGACTTCTTCCACGTTTGAGCCTTTCGCTGCCACCGGACATGAGTTTGTCTTGGCCAGTTCTGCAACTTTGTCCGCGTTGTCTTTAGTGGCAGCGTAAATAAGCGGCTTACGGTCGGCACAGGCTTTCAGCCCGGCAGCCAGGACATCGGGGTTATCGCTCATCAGGATGAGGCTGCAATCGCTGCCCTGCGCCACCTTGCCCACCACGCCCTCAAATTTCTGGGGGTCTCCGGATTCGCTTTTCACCGCCACCAGTTCGGGACGGAGGGTGAGACCGACTCTTTCATACTGGAGCGTTTTGCATTTCTCCACTCTGGCGTTGACCTCGGCATCGTCCATGGTGTCCTTGATGAGGATGGCGATGCCGGGCTGGTTCTCAAATCTTTTTTCGTGGCGGAACATGACCGTCTCGCCGCCAACCTTCAGCGCCCGGTCGCCGACACCGATGGTAACCGGCAAAATGGGCGGCGCCGAAGCCTCGGACAGCTTCTCTTTAGATTCCTCGGAAACGTGGGGACAGGCGCTCAGTTCCACCTTGCCCGAGGCCAGTTGCATAGCGAAAGCCAGGCAGGTGGGAACACCGCAGTCACCGCAGTTCGTCTTGGGTAGCAGTTTAAAAATCTCAATTCCGGTAAGTGGCATGGCACTCTCCTTTCTTAGCCCAGTAGTGGGTCCATAGTCAGGGCGGGATGTCCTTTCTCCTCAAGGAAGGGGAGAATCTCTTCTTCGGTGGTGCCGATGGTCTCATCGGCAATCTTGTCCAGCAGGTCAGGCACGCCCATCTCCTCGGCACGTGCTTTGAGCCGCTCGCCTGCCTCCTCCTTCAGCGACTTCGGCATCCAGACCATTCGCAGCAGACCGCCGTCACCGATGAGGAACTTTTTCTGGGTGGTGTTATATTTACCGTGGCCGACAAAGCCTGGCGTGCTGATGCCGCCGCCGATAGTACCGGCCAGGGTAGTGAACTTCATTCCACAGGGAGTATCACCGCTGTACTCACGGTTTACTGACATTACGCCGTTGCAGAGCGGCAGAATGGCGGCGATGCACTCGCAGCAGCCGCAGGTGGTCATGGGGTCATTGACGATGCTGTAGAAATTATAATGGTCTATCTTACCGCGTGACGCTTTGGTGACGAACTCGTCAACTCCCTTCCACCGCCCGAGTTTGGCGTCAATCGTCTCGCCCTTCTCCACGGGCTGGTTGGGGCCGGTGGGATTGATTTCAAAGGCCGCCTTGCAGTCCATCCAGTTATAAGAACCGCAAAGGCCGGTCCTCTCCGGGCTGATTACGCAGACGTGGCTCGGGGCGAAGGACTGGCACAGCGTGCAGGAATAGTAGAGTTCGGTGGTCTCATCGGTCATGCCTTCAATGCGCGCGTCGCGGGTGGCATAAACTTCTTTAGCTTCCGCCACCATTTCTTTGACCTTAGCCTCTTCGGTGTAGAGCTTGACCTGTAACTTGTCGAATATACGACCGAAGTCCTGGTGCAGTTTGGCGTGAAGAAGCGTTCCGATGTGAGACAGTTTAAATCCTTTTTCCACTGCCTGCTTGCTGACGCGCAGCCAGGCGATGTCCCTCTGCCCGATGTGCATTGAGCCCTGGGCGTAGTTTATCAGGTGGTGTATCTGCCGTTCCAGGATGGGTTCATAGTCTTCCTGCATGTTGCGGCCGGCAACCTCAACCACAATTGCCATAGGCAGCTGTGAGCCAGCCGAAACATCGGTTAGTTCCGGGCCGATTACCTCAATCTTGCCGTCTTCCACGTCTTCCATTCGTTTGCTGGTCACCCACTCCACCATCGGGGTGCGGCCACCGCCGGTTTCCAGATAAATATCCTCTCCGCGTACGCGTTCACCTTCGAAGGCGGGGCCGAAAGCGACTGGAATGGGCACTTCGCTTACGGTTACTTTCAGACCTCTCGTCTCAATGGCTTTGGCTACTATTTCGTCGTGGGGGATATTGGAAATCACGTGCTCGTAGGTGGTGATGCCGGTGGGCAGCACTTCCGGTATAGGTGTATCGGCGATGGCGGGGAAGCCAAAGTTAATCGCCCCGGCGGCATTGGCGTACCATTCGTCGGTTACGTAGCCGAGGGGCATGGCAAAAGCAAAGATACGGTCTTTGTTGTAGATAAGCAGCTTGCGGTAGTCGCCGGGCTCAACACCACCGAAGGAAAGTGCCGCTCTGGTGGCAAAGCCCATGGCGAAGACGGCCGAGGTGACGTCCGGGCCGAAGGAAACCAGGCGGGTGGGCCAACCAATCTGGACCCCGGCCTCGACGAGCTGCTCGGAGAAACGCCTGCCGTTGTATTCGCCGGCCATGAAGACGTAGATGCTCTTCTGCTGCAGCTCCTGCGCAATTTTCGCCGCAATCTCGTTGGTCGGTGCTGCGCCGAGGACAGCGGCGAAGCCGGGTGCGGTGCCGTCAACGAACTCGATGCCGCGCTTTCTCATGATAACGTCATCGGCCGCCCCGAGCCAGATATTGCTGTCGGCTATATCTTCTCCGGTGAGATAGAAGCCGGGCTGTTCGAGGTACCGGATGGCTTCAATTATTTCTTCGGCGAAGAAGGTGGCCATGCCGGCGTCAAGGGCGGGAGCAAGATAGGGCAGGGGGTGCTCTTCCCTGACCGGTGGCGGCAACAGGGTGCGGCACCTCTTCAGGATACGCTCCATATCGCCAACTTTTTCTACCTTCTCACCCAGAATACCGTATATCACCGGCAGATAGTAGGCGGTGTTGGGGAAGCCAACGGGTTCATTGGCACCCCATTTATCCATCGCCTGCTTCCATTTCTCTTCTGCCTGCTCGACAATCTTGTACGCACCTCTGATTGCGGCTGAAGCAATAATCTTTGACATACTTATTAACCCCCTTATCTCATCGCTCTAATGCTTAGACCGAATCCAGCTCGCGCCTCATCTCCATATCGTAGAGGACGCGCTCTCTAGCTTTGTCAATGCCCAGAGCCTTGCGTTTCTTGTCAATATGCTCAATCATAAGGTGGGCGGCTTTAACCGGGTCAAGCTCAAAAGCCCACATGCCGCCATACATATCCTCAAAGT
>CBFDCY010000053.1:0-7114 GCA_965603425.1 uncultured Dehalococcoidia bacterium
CTGAAGGCTATCGCCGTGCGCGGAAAACAGCGCGTGTCAATCGCTGACTCAGCAGTATTCAAGGAGATAGCCCGCTGGATTGCGGATAACACGCCCATTACCAATCAAGGGATGCACGATTTTGGCACAGCACGGGTGATTGCTGCGCTTGACCCTGCGGGAGGTCTGCCGACCCGTAATTTCCAGTTTGGCTCCATTGAGGGTGCCAACAAGATAGACGGGCAGGCCATGCTGGACACCATCTTCGTGAAGCGGAGAGCCTGCTTCGCCTGTCCCGTGCAGTGCAAGCGCGAGGTGAAATTAGATAAACCGTATGTCGTCGACCCGAGCTACGGCGGCCCTGAATATGAGACGATTGCGGCCCTCGGCTCTGACTGCGGCATCACCGACCTGCCGGCCATTGCCAAGGGGGGCGAGATGGTAAATGCTTATGGCCTGGACAGCATCTCCTGCGGAGCGACCATCGCTTTCGCCATGGAGTGTTTTGAAAACGGACTGCTCAGCACCAAGGATACCGGAGGCATAGAGCTACGCTTCGGCAACATCGAGGCTATGTTAAAGATGGTCGAACAGATTGCGCTGCGCCAGGGCTTCGGTGACACGCTTGCTGAGGGTGTGGCGCGGGTGGCAAAGAAAATCGGGCCCGCCGCTGGGGAATACGCCATGCATGTCAAAGGGCAGGAACTGCCCATGCATGAACCCCGCCTGAAGCAGGGCCTTGGGGTCGGATATGCTATTTCGCCGACCGGCGCCGACCACTGCCATAATATCCATGACACGGTCTACACGAGTGTAGGCCCGATGCTGGAGATGGTATATCCGGTTGGCATACTGGAGCCGATGGCGGCCGATGACCTGTCACCGGCCAAAATCCGACTTCTCAAGTATTACTCTGAATTTATGCACTTTCTCAACTGCGCGGTTTGCTGCTACTTTGTCATGTCACTGAGCTTTGTCGGCTTTGAGCGGATAACGCAGTTGGTGAAGGCGGTGACCGGTTGGGATACCTCTATCTTCGAGTTGTTAAAGGTTGGCGAGCGGGCGGTAAACATGGCGCGAGTCTTCAATCTGAGAGAGGGCTTCACGGCCAAAGATGATACCATGCCCGAGCGCTTCTTTACCCCCCAACCTTCCGGACCGCTCAAGGTGGCGCTCGACCGCAAAGCTTTTGAGGAAGGCAAAGAGACTTACTACGAGATGATGGGCTGGCCCAATGGTGTCCCGACGCCCGGCAGACTTGGGGAGTTGGGTATTGAATGGGCGGCGTCGCAGCTGCCTTCGAAATAGAATAATAACTTTGCCAGCAGGTAAAAGAGGTGAGATAACTATGAGTAAAAAGCTTTGGGAGTCGTTCCGCATCGGACGCATGGAGCTTAAAAACCGGTTTGTCATGCCCCCGATGGTCACCAGATACGCTGCTGATGACGGTTTTGTTACCGAGCGTACCAAGAACTACTATGGAGCTCGTGCTCAAGGTGGTGCCGGGCTGATTATCGTTGAAGCGACCTATGTTCACCGACAGGGGAATGCTTTTGTCAACCAGCTTGGCATCAGCGATGACAAATTTATTCTCGGAATGAAAGAGCTGGTTGACGTAGTGCACAAGCACGGAGCCAAGATTGCCGTTCAGCTCCACCACGGCGGCCGGGAGGCGAAATCAACCGTAAGCGGGTTGCAACCGGTGGCTCCCTCGCCGTTGCCTGGCCTGGCCGGTGAAACGCCCAGAGAAATGACGGTTGAGGAGATTGCCGAAGCGGTAGCCTATTTCGCCGAAGCTGCGCTCAGGGCTAAGAAAATCGGATTCGATGGAGCGGAGCTTCATGCTGCGCACGGCTATCTAATTGACCAGTTCCTATCACCGACTTCAAATAAACGGAAAGACGAATATGGCGGAGACTTAGAAAACCGGGCGCGTTTTCTCCTGGAAGTCATAGACGCGGTAAAAGAAGCCGTGGGTGAGGACTATCCGGTGTGGTGTCGCATGGACGGCAAGGAGTACGGCGTTGAAGGGATAACTCTGGAAGATGCTCAGAAAACCGCGCGCATGGCGGAGGACGCTGGCCTGGCCGCAATCCACGTGTCAGCCTGGGGGCCGGCGGCACCGACGAATCGCGCCACGCCTACTTTTGTCCCGGCAATTATTGAGGAACTGGCCGAAGGGATAAAGAAAGCGGTCTCAATCCCGATAATCGCCGTTGGCAGGATAACGTCCGAGGACGGCGAACGGATGTTGAAAGAAGACAAGGCGGACCTTATCGCTGTTGGCAAGGCGATGCTGGCGGATGCGGAATGGGTCAATAAAGTAGCTTCGGGCAAGACTGATGATATAAACCCCTGCATAATTTGTAACGGCTGTCGCGATGACATCCGCAATCCGGAGGTGGTTGGCATACGCTGCTCCGTTAATGCCACACTGGGACGTGAGAAGGAAAGCGAGATTGTGCCGGCGGCGAAGCCAAAGAAAGTCCTCGTCGTTGGCGGCGGCCCGGCGGGCATGGAAGCGGCGAGGGTAGCTGCCCTGCGGGGACACGAGGTAACGCTGTGGGAAAGAGATTCGCGTCTTGGCGGGCAGCTGGTGCAGGCGGCGATACCTCCGTACAAGGATAGAATAGCACCGATGGCCAAATATCTGGAAGCGCAACTGCAAAAAATCGGCGTTAAGATTCAGACTGGTAAAGAGGCCACCGCGGCCGCAGTGGCTGAATCCAAACCGGATGTGGTTGTGGTGGCCACCGGCGTCAGGACTTTCACCCCTGATATCCCCGGGCTGGATAAAACCCGGGTCGTCGAGGCGGGAGATGTTCTGGAAGGGAAGGCCAAAGTTGGCGACAAGGTAGCCATAATTGGCGGTGAACTGGTGGGGTGTGAAACGGCGGAATTTCTGGCAGACTGTGGCAAACAGGTTACCGTGATGCGCCGCGGCCCCGAGATGGCAACGAGTGTTGGGCCCAGCAACCGGGCTTTCTTCCTCAGCCGACTTTTGGACAAGGGTGTTACCCTGCTCCGTGAGGTAAGATACAATAGTGTCAGCCCTGAGGGCGTTAATATAACCACCAAGGATGGGGAGGAAAGGACGATAGAAGCTGACACTGTGGTGCTCGCTGCGGGGTCTGTGCCGGATAACGCGCTCTATGAGGCTATTAAAGGTAAAATCTCTGAAGTCTACAGCATTGGTGACTGCGTTGAGCCACGGACCATCCGTGACGCCATCAGCGAGGGATTTCGTACCGGCCAGAAGATATAATCGATTAATTTTAAAAGGAGGCATGTAATGGCCAAGCAGGTTATCACAGTACCTACAGCACTTCCCGGTGTTCCTTATTCACCGGCGATTAAAGCGGGAGACTATATTTTTGTCTCCGGCCAGGTCGGTCATGTCGATAGCCAGGGTAATAAACTGGAGGGAGTTGAAGCCCAGACCAGACGGACGCTGGATAATATGAAGACGGTCCTGGAAACGGCTGGCGCTTCAATGGACGACGTGGTCAAGACAACCGTGTTTCTGACCAGAGCCGAGGATTTCTCCAGCATGAATGAAGTGTACAAAACATATTTCACCAAAGACCTGCCAGCACGTTCCACGCTTATCATTTCCGCGCTGGCCAGGCCTGAGATGGTGGTTGAGATTGAAGGTATTGCCTATCGTCCGTAGCTAGAAAGGAAATTCGCATTTAAACATGCAGAAAATCATCATTACCGCAGCGTTGACTGGAGCCGGGCATGGTAAGGAGGCCAACCCCAATTTACCCGAACAACCGGAAGAGATTATCGAACAGGCATTGCAGTGCCGTGATGCCGGTGCGGCCATCGTACATGTCCACGCCCGCGATAAATCCGGCAACAATTCCATGTCTCTGGATATATTCCAGAAGATTCACGAAGGCATCAAAAGTTCCAGCGATTTAATTGTTGAACTGAGTACTGGTGGTGGCCCCACGCTCCCCAATGAGGAGCGTATCGCTCCTATGTTGCTGAAACCGGAGATGGCCTCGCTCAATACATTTATGATGGTAATGCCGGTCAAGGGCGTGGAGACGCCATTTATTTATAAAAGGTCGGAGATAGAGGAAAGCGCCCGGCGCGCCCAGGAACTGGGCGTAAAACCGGCGATTGCCATCCTGAACTTCACCTGCCTTGAGGAGGCGGAAAACCTGATAAACAAGGGACTGGTGGACAGGCCCTACGTTCTGGATATCGGCCTGAATTTGCCGGCGCAAGGAACGCTCAGGGGCACTTGGCAAAACCTCGTGGCGCTGGTGGAACGCCTGCCCGAGGGGGCTGTTTTCAATGTCGCCGTTGGTGGCGAAGCTGAGCTGCCGCTGACCACCATGGCTATACTGCTCGGTGGAAACCCGCGGGTTGGCATGGAAGACAATGTTTACTACGCACCGGGTCAACTGGCCAAGAACAACGCCGAACTGGTGGCGAGGACGGTGCGCATTGCCCGCGAACTGAGCCTGGAGATTGCCACGCCGGACGAAGCGCGTGAGATGTTGCAAATCCGACGGTAGAGTAACCCAAACGTATTACTGGTATAATTCAGGTGGTCGTTGGGGCGATGGGATTTAAGATTCTAAGAATTGCCGGGCTGGTCGCCCTGCTGGCGGCCAGCCTGTTGTCATTGGCTCAGCCAGCCGCGGCGGCAGCGCCATCCTGGTCGGCCGTGTCTCTTCCTGGCATGGAAGGTTACCAGCTGGGGCCGACGGGCATTGATATCCGTGACCTGGTGGTCGCCTCCGATGGCTCCACCATATACGCGGCTCCGGGCAACAGCATAACGGACAGAAGCGTATTCAAGTCAAATGATACCGGGTTAAGCTGGATGGCGCAGAATGTTCCCATTACCGCCGATTTCGTGGCGGTGGCGCCTGATGATGCCGATTTGGCGGCTGTGGCCAGGGAAATAGTCCCCTCGGTTTATTTCACCACCGATGGCGGCGCAACCTGGCATTCCACGGGCATAATACAGGGAGAACGCGGCGACATCGCCAGCAGAATTCACGACGTTGCCATTTCCATAGCCGATGACGGGACGCATTATCTGGCCGTTGCCGGGGAGGAGGTTGGTGGTGCGGGCAATGTCTGGTACTGTGAAATCGAGATGGGGAAGCCGGAGTGGCAGGAGACCAGGTTTCTGCCGGGTTTGGTCAGTAGTGTGGCCATAAGAGCGCTGGCCTTTTCACCGAATTTCCCGGAAGACGGCACTCTGATAGCCGTCGCTGAAACCGGTGATAGGCGCGTTGCTCTCCATGCATTCCGCTTTACCTCGCAAACCTGGAATGAGCAGGCTGGATTTACCGACTATCCGGTGGACGTGCTTGGATATGACGAAACCGGTCAGCTTGCTTCAGCATCAATAGCCCTGTCTCCGGACTACGATGGTGACAGAGAAGACAGCCACCTTGTCTTTCTTGGCCTGACGGTGAACGGCGATGATACCGCCGGCGGGGTCTACCGCATCGTAGAGGCAGCCTGCGAACCGCTGTTAGCCGGGGTTAACATACACAGCATTGCCTTTGATGGTGATGTCCTGGTCGCGGCTGCCTATGATGATAGTACGGTCTATCGCAGCACCAATCCCCTGGCCCAGAAGCCCACTTTAAAGCCAAATACCGCGATGAAAGGGCCGGGGGGAGAAGGCAGGGTTGTCATTGACTGGGTGGGAGACACGGTGGTGGCGGGAACTTCCGGCGACGATAGTGCCTTTGCCGTCTCCAATAATAACGGCCTGGTTTTTAATGACGTCAGCCTGATCGATACCAGGTTAAGCAACCTACACGATGTTGCCGTCTCCGAGGATAGTGAAACCATTTACCTGGTAAGTGATGACGGCGGTGACCTCAGTCTATGGCGCGGTACGTCATCGTGGCAGCGTGTGCTCAGTCAGAGGGATATAGTTGACTATATTATAAGGCTTGCTCCCGATGAGTCTGATGTTATTTACCTTGCCGAAAAAGGGGGTCATAACATTTATCACAGCCCTGATGGAGGAGAAAGAGAGTGGTCGGCGGCTACCTGCCTGCTCAACATACAGGACCTGGCAGTTGAAAGCCCAGATATTGCCTATGTACTGGATATAGAGGGAGAGGTGACCAGGACGTGCTCCGGTGGTCTCAGTTGGGATACGGCTGTTTCAACCAATATTTCGGCCAAGCGTGAGGAAGATACCGGCCACATGATTGTCAGCGGGGGCGCCGATGTTGTGTTTGTGGGCAGTGCTGATGGTCGCGTAGCGTATTCCATGGATGGAGGTTCTTCATGGGCAAAACTTTCAGCGCTACCCAACAGTAGCACTGGCAGGGTACAGGTTATTCCCAGTGAAAATTTTACCGCCGACAATTTGATTTATGCCGCCAGTGACAGCCCGGGACAGAACGTTATGCGATGGAGGATTGGCACCAGCACCAGCTGGAAGGATATCTTTAATGGTAACTTGAGTGGCGGGATTTACGGCCTGGCGGCTGAAAATAATGTGCTCTACGCTCTTGAATATAACCCGGCCAAAAAGCGAAGTACGCTCTGGCAATGCCTGCTGCCGGCGACCGCATCCCATTCTTCAAAGAGATGGGAAGCAAGAGCCACCTCGGCAGAAACCGATGCTGTAGACCCTCAGGTTATTTTTGATGCCTCGCCGCAGGCATTGAAGCTGAGTTCCGGTGGGAAATTATGGGCGGTAAAGACCAACGGCACCAACCGGCTTTATCGCATTGATGATGTCATGGAAAGGCTTGTGTTACAGGAGCCGGATGATGGATATCTGAGCCCGGTTAACCTGGTGACCGGAATTGCCGAGGGGATTACTTTCCGCTGGAAGCGAACGTTAGATGCCACCGAATATGAGTTTTCTCTGGCTCAGGATGAAGAATTCGAGGTACAGGTCGCCAGCATAACAGTAGCCAGCGATGAGTCGCCGGTGGTTCTTTCCGTCGGCCCGGAGGCCGAGGGTGAGGCTAAATTTAATTTTACACCGGGGGCGACCTACTACTGGAAAGTGCGGATTACTGAACCTTTTTTCCGCATCGGCTCTGAATCCGGGTCTTTTCATATTGAATCCCTCGAAGTAACTCCATCCGTAATCGTTGAGCACCCACCGCCTCCGGTCATCACCATACCG
>CBFDCY010000054.1:0-7086 GCA_965603425.1 uncultured Dehalococcoidia bacterium
CGGGGCCCTGACAAATGAGGCCTGCGGGCAGTTCAAAGAGATGAGGCAAAATATTTGGCAGTGGCGTCAGGGAATCGGTGCATCAGAGGAAAGTGCCGATGAAACCGGAGCATGGAGAGGCAACAGGTCGGCGGCACTGAACCAGACGTCTTCACAGCCCCGCATCATGCAGGCGGCGCGCGGTCGGCAGATGACTGCCGTCTCCGGAGAGTAACAGGGGTTGCAACAGTGTCAGGCAGACTGAAATTATAAAATACGCTGGAATATAGAGAGGGAGCCCGGCAACGGGCTCCCTCTCTTTTTGACCGCTATTCTATTTTGGCATTTGCATACCGCTCCCACTCGCTGTAAACGCAGCCGCAGTACTGCTGGCGGTAGAGGTCGAGTGGCTTGGTCAGGTGGCGGCTGTCTGAATATCGTTTGCGGAGGTCGGCGTAGAGGAATTCAACACCTGTTTCCTGGGCAACGCTGGCTCCGATTTTGCGGATGAGGTCATGCTTCTGATGGGGGCTGATAAGCAACGTGGTAGTAAAAGCGTCGAAGTGCTTTTCACGGGCAACCCGGGCAGTTCGGGAGAGGCGCATCCGGAAGCAGTGCTGGCAGCGTTCGCTTTCATGGCCGACCACCTGGCGGAAATAATCGATGATTTCGTACCCTTCGCTGACAATCAGGGGAACCGTTGATTGAGTTATCAGTGCTTTCAGCGCCTCCAGGCGTTGCTCGTGTTCCGTGTAAGGGTGAATATTCGGATTGTACCAGAAGGCATTGATATTATACCCTTGTTCCCGCCAGTGATTGATAGTGTAGGCGGCGCAGTGTGCGCAGCAGGCGTGTAGCAGTACTGATTTCATAATTAATATATATTGTAGACAATGGGAATGGCGATAAGCAAAATTTACTGTTTTACCACATCAGGTTTTGCATAAATGTTGAAAAATGCTAGAATAGGACAAATTTCCTTAAGGAGGTGGCAATTGTTTTACGAAGTACAGTATCCACAGCCCGAGCCCGGGCAGAAGCAGATTAAAGCTCTGGTGGTGCTGAATCCGGCGGAGTCAAGAAGGCTGCTGGCTAAAGCCACGGTGGCGCTACCCGAAGTACAGAACGCCTATAAGAACGGCATGATTATCATCGGCCGCGGTATCACCAATGCCTTCGTCAGCGAAGAGCTCTTCGGGATAAAGATAGAGAATAAAGCCAGTCAGACGGCGGGACTCGTCTGCAACGGTATGACCAATAGCACCGCTGGAGCACCACCCTGCACCTGGCACGTTGTCCGCAAGGGAAAGGTGGTGGAGGGGGCTGATTCCAACGTGGAGATACTCGATTTCGGCCCGGATGACGTCTTCATCAAGGGAGGCAATGCCATAGATATGGAAGGCAATGCTGGTGTCTGTGCCTCCAGTGTGAAAGGTGGCACCATCGGCATGTGCTGGCCCATTGTGACGCCGCGCGGCTCGCACCTCATCATGCCGATAGGGCTGGAGAAGCTGGTAACATCGGTGATTGAATCATCCAAGCATACCGGCCTCTATTATTACAAATATACCATGGGATTGCCGGCAAAGCTGATGCCGGTGGTTATGGGTAAGGTGCTTACCGAAATTCAGGCAATTGGAGTGATGACTGGTGCCAGGGCATACCATGTTGCCTCTGGTGGCGTCGGTGGTTCCGAGGGTGCGGTAGTGCTGGCGCTGGAGGGTGATGAGAAACGGGTAGAGAAGGCCTTCGAGTTTGTTAAGTCAATCAAGGGGGAGCCCCCGGTAAAAGAACCGGATACTTCCCGGGTAAGTTCCGCTGAAGACTACAACTACGATGCGCAGGCGCAATTCGCCACACTGGGAGGCGTTTAGCAGGTTTAAAAAAGGGTCCCCTGGGGAGGCTTCTCTTTGTTATAGGGCAGCCCAAGGTGCTGATAGGCCAGTTGGGTAGCAGTGCGGCCACGGGGTGTGCGCTCCATGAAGCCCAGCTGCAGCAGGTAGGGCTCATAGACATCCATAATAGTATCTGATTCCTCGCTGATGGCGGCGGCCAGGGTCTCAAGACCGACCGGGCCGCCGTTGAATTTCTCCACAATCGTCCGCAGCAGCTTATGGTCGATTTCATCCAGACCGATGGAGTCGACTTCAAGCTTGGCCAGTGCTTCGACGGCTATTGCGTGGGTAGCTATGCCATCACCCATTACCTGAGCGTAGTCCCTGACTCGCCTGAGCAGTCGGTTGGCCACGCGCGGCGTCCCTCTGGCGCGACGGGCGACCTCCTCCAGCCCTTCACCCTCTGCTTCAATCTGCAGAATGCGGGCGGAGCGGTGCAGGATTAACTCTATTGATTTCTGGTCGTAAAAATCAAGTCGGTAGACAGAGCCAAAGCGGTCGCGCAGGGGTGGGCTGAGCAGGGCAAAGCGTGTGGTGGCACCGATAAGTGTGAAACCGGGCAGGTTGAGGCGCAGGCTTCTGGCGCCGGTGCCCTTGCCGATAATGATATCCAGGGCGAATTCCTCCATTGCCGGGTAAAGGATTTCCTCAACGGCGCGGCTGAGGCGGTGGATTTCATCGATGAAGAGGATATCATGCTCGTGCAGGTTGGTCAGTATAGCGGCAAGGTCGCCAGTGCGTTCAATGGCAGGCCCGGAGGTAACCCTGAGGTTCACCCCCATTTCGGCGGCAATAATGTGGGCGAGCGTCGTCTTCCCCAGTCCGGGTGGCCCGTAAAGCAACACATGGTCGAGTGCCTCACCTCTACCTTTGGCCGCGGCGATAGCAATGCTCAGGTTACCTTTGATCTTTTCCTGCCCGATGAACTCATCGATACGGCGCGGCCGGAGGTTGGTGTCGAGGGGAGCATCTTCAGCACTGGGTTTACCTGATATAATACGAGCTATTTCAACCTCACCCCCGTTAATTCTCTGGCTTCAGCTCATCATCCTCATCGCCCACTGGGCTTGTTTCCTCTTCCGGGATTGACAGGCTGGAATTTCCCTGCTTCTCTTCACCGAGCAGCTGGTTCAAGAGCTCTTCTGGTGTCGAGGCGCCCATCGGGCCCGGTATCTTTTCGGTCATCTCGTCAAAGGACAATTCCGCCATTGCCTCCGCTCCTTCTGCCGGTGCGGCCAGAATATCTTCCAGATATTGATAATGGGCGGGGATCAGTTTCCCGATGATGACGTTTTCTTTAAGACCGATAAGCTTGTCTATCTTACCGTAAACAGCTGCTTCGGTGAGCACGCGCGTTGTCTCCTGAAAGGAAGCCGCTGCCAGCCAGCTATCCGTATTCAACGATGCCCTCGTTATGCCCAGCAGTACCGTGTGCGCGGTGGCCGGTTCACCACCTTCGGCCAGTACCTTGGCGTTAATGTCCTCATATATAAACCTGTCTACAAGTTCATCAGGTACCAGGTCAGTGTCGCCGGCGGAATCAATGCGCACCTTGTTCAGCATCTGGTGGACGATTATCTCGATGTGCTTGTCGTTTATGGTTACACCCTGAGAGCGATATACTTTTTGGACTTCATCAACCAGGTATTGCTGCACTGCCTCGCGACCGAGAATGCGCAGGATATCCTGTGGGTTCACCGAGCCATCGGTTAGCTGCTGGCCGGCGTGCACCGTATCTCCTGCCTGGATTCTGATGCCGGCGACGCTGGGGATAACATACTCGCGTTCCTCATGATCTTCATAGCTGATGAAGAGATGACCTTTTTTGCTGCTAACCTCGCCGGCGATGCGCGCAGTAATAGGCTGGGCTTCTTTGGAAGGTGCCTTGGTCTTACCTTTGGTTTCCTTGGCAGCCGGTGGAATCGCGAGCACCGTGCCGATATCCACAAACTGTCCATCATTAGCCATAACCTGCCAGCGGGCGGGCAGGGCGTATTCGTCACGATAAGTCTCGGAGCTGGTAATCTTAACTCTCCTGCCTTTATCATCCTGAATAACATCGGCCATGCCGTCTATTTCGGAGATAATGGCCTGACCTTTGGGGTTCCTGGCTTCGAAGAGCTCCTCCACCCGGGGTAGACCGCTGGTGATATCAAGACCGGCCACCCCGCCGGTGTGGAAGGTGCGCAGCGTCAGCTGGGTGCCCGGTTCACCAATGCTCTGGGCAGCGATGATTCCCACCGCTGTATTTATTTGAACCGGCTTGCCACGTGACAGGTCCCTGTTGTAGCACATCTGGCAGGTACCCCGTCTGGACTGGCAGGACAGGGGCGACCTGGTGTGCACACGGTTGATTCCGGCAGCAATTATTTCCGCTGCCTTGTGCTCATCTATCTCTTCATTGCGGTCAACGATGACCTCTCCGGTTTTCGGATGGGCTACCTGGCTTGCTGCCAGTCTGCCGGTGATGCGCTCGGCAAACGAGGGGAGCATCGCCTTTTCTTTCGGTTCCGAAATCCAGATACCATCCACGGTACCGCAGTCCTCTTCAAGGACGATAACATCCTGCGCCACGTCGATAAGCCGCCTGGTGAGGTAACCGCTATCCGAGGTCCTCAGTGCCGTATCGGCCAGACCCTTGCGTGCACCGTGGGTGGAGATAAAGTACTCCAGAACGGTATGTCCCTCGCGCAGGCTGGATTTGATGGGGAAGTCAATGATTTTACCGGAAGGGTCGGTCATCAGACCGCGCATGCCGGCCATCTGTGTTATCTGGGTGATATTACCTTTGGCCCCGGAAGTGGCCATCATGTGAATACCGCCGTAGCGGTCAAGGGTATCTGAGATGGTATTGGTAATCCGGTCCATGGTTTCCATCCAGACACCGACGATGCTGTTATATTGCTCGTCCTCGGTTATCACACCGCGGTTGTACTGGTTATCAATAATGGCTATCCTCTCCTCCGCCTCCTCGAGCATCTTGGCCTTACTTTCCGGCACCTCAATATCATTCATGGCAATGGTGATACCGGACTTGGTAGCGTAGCGGAAACCCAGTTGCTTGATGCTGTCCAGAACCCTGGCGGTGTCTTCATTTTTGAGTATCCGGCAGCACTCAGAGACAATCTGCTTGAGTCCGGATTTGTCGATCACTTTGTTCTGGTAGCCAATCTCCGGAGGGAGGACTTCATTGAAGATAATGCGTCCAGCCGTTGTCTCCATTTCCTGTCCGTCCCGGCTCTGGTCTCTGACCAGGATTTTAGCCCTGAGGTCGATATTGTCCAGCTCATAGGCAAGCTTGGCTTCATCAAAGCTACCAAAACGCCTGCCTTCTCCATTGCTCCCGGGTCTTTCTGTGGTGAGGTAGTAACAGCCAAAGACCATGTCAAGGGTGGGAGTAATCGTTGGGTCACCACTGCTGGGCAGAAGCATGTTATGATGGCTGAGCGAGAGCTCTCTCGCTTCGCGTACCGCGGCTATGGAAAGCGGGACATGAACCGCCATCTGGTCGCCATCAAAATCGGCGTTAAATGCTGAGCAGACCAGCGGGTGAATCTGGATGGCGCTGCCGTCAATGAGCACGGGTTCAAACGCCTGGATGCTGAGTCGATGCAGGGTAGGCGCACGGTTCAGCCAAACCGGGCGTTCTTTAACCACTTCTTCGAGTATATCGAATACTTCTGGTTTGGCTCGCTCTACAAGGCGCCGGGCACTCTTGATATTCGGGGCAAGTCCCTGCATTACCAGACGGTGCATGACAAATGGTTTGAAGAGCTCCAGAGCCATTCTTCTTGGCAGACCGCACTGGTTCAATCCGAGTTCTGGACCGACTATGATGACGGAGCGGCCGCTGTAGTCGACCCTCTTCCCCAGTAGATTCTGGCGGAAGCGCCCCTGTTTACCACGGAGCATGTCGGACAGTGACTTCAGCTTATGATTACCGCTTACCGAGATCGCTCGGCCGCGGCGGCCATTGTCGATAAGGGAGTCAACCGCTTCCTGCAGCATCCGTTTCTCGTTGCGGATGATTATCTCCGGGGCGCCGATTTCAATCAGATGGCGCAGGCGATTGTTGCGGTTAATAACGCGCCGGTACAAGTCATTAAGGTCGCTGGTGGCGAATCTGCCGCCGTCCAGCTGTACCATGGGACGCAGGTCGGGAGGAAGCACGGGCAGAACCGTTAATATCATCCATTCCGGTTTATTGCCGCTGTTGCGGAACGCCTCCACCACCCGCAACTGCTTGCTTGCTTTCTTACGCCTCTGTCCGGAAGAGGACTGGGTTTCCTGAATCAGGTTATTACGTAGCTGGTCCAGGTCTATATCCTTTATAATCTTCAAGATGGCTTCCGCACCCATTCCAGCTTTAAAAACCTCGCCATATTGCTGCTTCAATTCGTGGTACTGGCTCTCATTGAGCAACCCTTTCACGTGCAGGGTTTTGAGCTGTTCTATCGCGCTGGTTGTTTTTTCCTCAAGCTGTATCTTTTCATCGGTGGAATGGCGCCGCAGCTGATTGACGTCCTCAACGCTTGCCCCTTCCTGCTCCATCTGGGCAATTCTTTCGTCAACAGCTTTCTGGCGTTCGGCAATGTCGCTGGCGGCACTCTCCTCCGATTGTTTGATAGCTTCCTGACGTGCTTCTTCAACAATCTCAGTGACGATGTAACTGGAGAAGTAAAGCACGTGTTCCAGACTGCGTGGCGAAAGATCAAGCAGAAGCCCCAGGCGGCTGGGTGTTCCTTTGGCGAACCAGATGTGGCTTACCGGACAGGCCAGCTCAATATGGCCCATGCGCTCCCGGCGTACCTTGGCCCGGGCGACCTCAACGCCGCACTTATCACATATCACGCCCTTGTAGCGAATTTTCTTGTACTTGCCGCAGTAACATTCAAAATCCTTGGTCGGCCCGAAGATTCTCTCGCAGAACAGGCCATCTCTTTCCGGCTTTAGTGTGCGGTAGTTAATGGTCTCCGGCTTGGTTACCTCTCCGTATGACCAGCTCCGGATCTGCTCCGGTGAGGCCAGAGAAATTCGTACGGCATCAAAATCATTGATTTCCAGCATCTTCTTCCGTTACCTCTCCTAAAGACGTTTCTTCGGCCACAGCAGCTTCAGTTTCTGGTTCGGTGGTTTCTTCAGCCGCAGTAGCTTCAGTTTCTGGTTCGGTGGTTTCTTCGGCCACAGCAGCTTCAGTTTCTGGTTCGGTGGT
>CBFDCY010000055.1:0-7020 GCA_965603425.1 uncultured Dehalococcoidia bacterium
TTGAAAAGGCCGGGGCCTTTGCCCTGCTGGTGGAAGCGATTCCCCCGGAAGTGGGTAAAATAATCTCCGAAATGCTCAGCATCCCGGTGCTGGGCATCGGTGCCGGCATGTACACCGACGGCCAGGTACTTATCATCGGCGATATGCTCGGCTACTTTGAGGCGTTCACGCCGAAATTCGTCAAAAAATACGCCAACCTCGCTGAGGTTATCACCAAGGCTTTTGGCGAATATATCGAGGATGTCCGAACCAGCAAGTTCCCCGAAGAGAAGCACTGCTATCGCATGGTTGAAGGTGAAAGCGACAAGCTGGAAGCCATGCTCAAGAACCTGCCGCCACAGTAAAAAGGCATACCGGCGGAACGTAAAATAAGGAACCGTTAAGGGCGGCGTGGTGAAATGCCACGCCGCTTTTTAATCGCCGAGTGACAGGCAGCGCAGGAAGGTATCCTCGAAGTCCGGCCTCCCGGACAGCTCGATATGCCGTGCCGCGGAAGCAATCTTCTCCGCCTGACGTCTTTCTTCGAGATTGAGCAGGGCTCGCAATGCCCCGTCCATGGCCCCGTTGCCGATGAAATGGATTTTCTCCAGTGGGAAAGGTGGAATCAGCCCCAGGGTGACCGCTTTTTCACGGTTAATATAGTTGCCGAACACGCCGGCGAGAAGTACCTCGTGGATATCATCGGCGCGGACGCCCGCTTCCTTCATGAGCAGTTCAACTCCGGCGCGAATGGCCCCCTTGGCGAGCTGCAGTTCCCGAACGTCCTTCTGGGTCAGCGTAACCTCTCCTTTTTCATCTTTGAAGATAACGAATTCCCGCGCCTCCTCACGAACCTTCACCATCTTCGCCAGCGCCCCGGTGCTAACCTCTGCCGGCTTAAGAATGCGTCCTTTCTGGTCGAGAACACCTGCCCGGTAAAGCTCCGCCACCAGGTCAATAAGGCCGGAGCCGCAAATGCCCTTCGGGGCGCCGCCACCGATGACCGAGTAATTCATGGCCGGAGCTGCCTGAAAAGAACTGATAGCGCCTTTTACGGCGCGCATGCCGTACTTTATCCGGCCACCTTCAAATGCGGGGCCGGCCGCCGTGGAGGTGGTCAGGACACCTTTCTCGGTCGCCAGCATCACCTCACCGTTGGTGCCGATGTCAATGGCAAGTCTGGGAACGCGACTCTGGTGCATCCCCGCCGCCAGGATTACCGCCACGGTGTCGGCACCGATAAAGCTGGCAACCGACGGCATGATATGCACCTTTCCCCCGGGATGAATCTGCAGGCCGAGTTCTGTAGCCGACAGGTCGAACGACTGGTTCAGCCCGCCGACGTAGGGTGCCAGCGCAATATTTTTGGCCTCCAGTCCCAGTAGAGTGTGGAGCATGGTGGTATTGCCCGCCACCGTGGCCTCGAAGATACGGCCCCGTTCCCGGCGGGAGTTCCGGCACAGCCGCAGAATCAGCTGATTGAGTCCCTTGACCAGTTCTTTTTGCAGGCTTTCCCGCTTTTCGGGAGCACCCTGCGCATACATGATACGCGAAATAACATCGGCACCGAAGTTAATCTGAGGATTGAGTTCCGCATCAAGGGCGACCACCTTCCCCGCAGCCAGGTCCACCAGCGCTGCCGCCAGCGTGGTGGTGCCGATATCTATGGCCATGCCCAGCACGTCACCGGCTGAACCGGGCGGGTCGAGCGCCACCGCCTCGTTCCCCACCACAAGCGCCTCCCCGCTAAAATTCCATTCCCTGAGGCTGGCAGACAGCCCTCGCAGCAAGGGCAGCCCGATGCTTACCGGCCCGGCGGCCGACTGTGCCAGACATTCGGCGAGGCGATTCCAGTCCGCCCGCTGGTCCTTTATCGAAGGCTTGCTCAGTTCGAAAGGAAGGCTCCGGACATTGGGCTGCAGGGTAATTTCCTCTCCAAGCAGGCCGAAGCTTGCCTTGGCCCGCGAAATCTCCATCTCGGGAAGGCGGACTTCGCCTGGTTCGTCCACCATGACCTGACAGGCAAGATGCCAGCCCTCATCCAGCTCCTCCCGGGACAGCTTCTCCTGCTCCAGCTGCGTGTATTTCCGGCTGACCCCGGAAAGCTGCACCTTGCATTTAAGACATGTGCCCTGCCCTCCGCAGGGCGAATCGAGGGGGATTCCGGCCTCAATAAGCGCATTGCGCAGGTTATCCCCTGCCTTCAGTTTCAGTTCTCTGCCCGGAGGAATGACCCGAACGTTAACCTTCATCTATGACAGCTTCTCCTGACGGTAGGCGGTGATGTACCCGGCGCAGAACTTGTCCCGGTCCAGAATCGCTTCCGCCGCCACCAGCCCGGCCATAAGCTCACGGTCGGTGGGGTCAATAATCGCCGAGTCGAGCCCCTGGGACATGGCCGCGACCAGAAAAGTGCGGTTAATCAGTTTCCGCACCGGCAGCCCGAAGGAGACATTGGTCAGCCCGCAGATGGTGTGCACTTCCGGTATCTGCGCGGTGATTTCCCTGATGGCACCGAGCGCGGCGACCGCCGATTGAGTGTCGGTGGCGATGGGGTAAATGAGCGGGTCAATAAAAATATCTTCCGGGGCCACCCCTTCTCTGGTCAGAATATCGACCATCTGGCGGGCAATATTTACCTTTTCCTCAACGGTGCGGGCCATGCCGGCATCGCTCTGGCACAGCACGACGATTCTCGTCCCGTATTGTTTGATAAGCGGCAGCAGTCCATCCAGACGCTGTTTCTCCATCGTGATGGAATTGACCAGACACGGCTGTTTCACCAGCTTCAGGGCGGCGGCTATCGCCGCCGGGTCCGGACTGTCAAGGGAGAGCGGTAGCTCAGTGGCCCCCTGTACGACCTCTACCAGCCAGCACAGGTACTCCGCTTCCTGCCCGACAAAGCTGCCGGCGTTTACATCGATGTACCGGGCGCCAGCCTCGGTCTGAGATTTGGCCTCGTTGCGGATAAAATCGGCGTCCTTGGCTTTTACCGCCTCGCCGATTGACTTGCGCGACGAGTTAATTCTCTCGGCAACAATTAACATAATATTACCTCCACAACCGACTGTTTTAATCGGGTAGCCTGTCCCGCCCGGCAATATCCCGGAGCAGATTGATGAAGTACTTGAAGTTCTCAAAGGGAACGTCCGGTGGAATGGCGTGGTCAAGGCCGGGGAAGAAACCGCCCGTCTCGCAGAGGTACGGCACCTTGCGCATTACCTCTTCCTTCAAAGCATCTTTCCCCTTGATAAAAGCCCGTTTGTCAATATGCCCGCCCAGAATGAGCTCCTTGCCGAACTTCTTTCTCAGGGCAATGCCGTCCATGCCGGCCGCCACCTCAATCGGCCAGGGGAAATTGACCCCGCACTCCTCCAGCCAGATGGGTATCAGCTCGTCGATATTGCCATCACTGTCCAGGTGGATAATGTCGATTCCCTGGCTATGCAGGAAGTCGGTGATTACCTTGTAGCGCGGTATCATGAACTTACTGAACATGGCCGGGGAAATGAGGGGGCCAGCCTTGTAGGCCATGTCCTCCCAGAAGCGGACAAAGTCAACCCGCAGGTCCTTCAAAGCCCCCTTGGCTACCTCCAGGACCAGATAAAGCACCTGGTCCATCATGTCCTCGACCAGCTGCGGGTCATCGTAAAACCAGTAGAGCAACCGCTCCAGGCCCGACCACTCCCGCAGTATGCCGAAAAAGCCGGAAAAGAGCAGGAGCACTGGCGTATCTTCGCTGTTATGCTGTTGGACATAGGCGTCCCAGTCCTTCGGCCAGCGCTCCGGGGTGTGCGGGTCAAGCCGTTTCTTGTACTCATTCCAGGAAGCCCTATCCTTAACCGGATGGTCAACATACTGGGGCATTCTGAGCGGGTGCTCTTTGGAGACCTGAACCGTCTGCCCGCCAAAGGCGATTTCAACCCGGTGCCTCTCGTCCTCGCTGATGACCTTCCGTTCAAAGACGGGCACCACCGGCGGCGTGATGAGGTAATGCCCCGGGCCCTGCTGGGAGGGGTCAGCTTTGAGGTCGGCGCGGTTTACGCCGCACACAATCTCCTGGGTACTGTAAATACGGTCGAGCAGGAAATAGTCGTGGTAACCGTCGGGGGTCGCAATTTCCTTCGGAGCGCCCTTCTTGACCCAGACTTCTGGTGTCTCCGACCAGTATTTGTTGAACCAGTCGAAAATCGGGACATCTCCCGGCCTCTTGCCGAGGCACAGGTCGTGAAACCGCTCCCGATTTGGCATCGGAACACCTGTATCTTGCATCAATGCGGCTCCTTTGAATTTAGTATCGCCGGTCAGGCGGTAACTGTTTCGTTTTCCAGTATAGTATCTTTACTATATGTTGCACAAACTCCCGGCCACCTCCGCGATGCAGACGGCGTTTTTCATCCCGTAGTACACACCGTTCGGACAGCCCGTCAGCGGCATGACCGGGTACCTTTCCGTAAAAGCAAGCAATGGAGAACGGTGACGCCGTTGTAAAGAGCAATAAGTGATACCGGATACCTTGTATATACCCTTGTTTTTTGTGTCCGCGGCAGGTATTTCTCCGCCTAGAGAAATTCCTTCTCAAAATCGGTGAGGGCGGCGTCAAGCAGGTCAAAGGCTTCGTCTATTACCGGTTCGGTGATGATAAAGGGGGGCGAGACCAGCAGGGCGTCTCCGCTCACCCCGTTCTTGATGCCAACGGTAGGATAGCCCATGACTCCGTGCTTCATGGCGATGTTCTGCAGGCGGTTGGATGCCCGCCGTTTCATGTCAAAGGGCTCTCTTTTTTCTTTATCCTGCACCAACTCAATACCCATGAGCAGGCCTTTGCCCCGTATATCCCCCACCACCGGGTGATGGGCCAGCTTTTCCCTGCCCTTCTGGAAAAAGTACTCGCCGAGCCGGGCACAGCGTTCCACCAATCCTTCCTTCTCCAGGACATCGATAACCGTCAGGCAGGTGACTGCCGAGACGGGGTTGCCCTCCATGGTGAAGCCATGCATGAAGCCAGCGCCTGTCTCCGAGAACACCTTCCCTATCTTTTCATCGATAATTACCACGGCCATCGGCGTATAGCCTCCCGTCATCCCTTTGGCCGAGGTGATGATATCGGGCTTGACGCCCCAGTGATTAATGCCGAACCACTTGCCCGTCCGGCCGAAGCCGCAGATGACCTCGTCATCGATGAGTAGCACTTCGTATTTATCGCAAATCTCGCGGATTATGGGGTAATATTCCGGAACCGGTACCATGCAGGCGGTCCCGGCACCGCCCACTGCCTCCATAAAGAAAGCGGACACATACTGCGCGCCGACCTGATTGATAGTCTCCTCAAGCGCCCCGGCGCACTTGATACCGCAGCCCGGATAGGTGAGCCCGTAGGCGCAGTGGTAGCATAAAGGGGCCGGTATCTTCGGCCACTGGTGCAGCATAGGCTCGAATTTTTGCCGTCTCATGGTGTGCCCGGAAACAGAAAGCGCGCCCAGCGTCATGCCGTGATAGCTCTGCCAGCGGGAGAGCACCATGTACTTCTCCGGCTTGCCCCTTTCCACGTGATACTGGCGGGCAATCTTTATCGCCGTCTCGTTGGCCTCGGAACCGCTGTTGCAGAACTGGCACATCTTCAGGTTGGGTGGAGCGACTTTTATAATCCTCTCCGCCAGCTCCAGCAACGGCTCGTTCAGCCAGAAGGCGCGAAAGAAGAAAGACACTTTATCAATCTGGTTTTTCATCGCCTCCTTTACCCTCTGGTTGGCATGCCCCAGGGAGACGACGTGAGGCCCGCCGCTGAAGTCAATGTATTTCCGGTTATTCTGGTCATACAGGTACACGCCGTCGCCGCGCTCGCAGATGACTTCCGGCGGAACGGTTCCGTGCAATGTCCCGAACAGGTGTTTGTCCCGCTTCTGGGCTGCTTCCAATCGATCTACCATAATTCCCCTCTCTCCGTACCTGAGGCAATTATTCCCCGTAGGCCACTTTGTACAGCTCTATTATCTCCTCATTGGTTGCCTGACGCGGGTTATTGCCCGGGCTACCGCTGGCAATGGCATCCTCGCTCATTTTCGGCGCCAGCTGTTCGAGCTTTTCCTTATCAACGCCAAGCTCCCTCATTGACGGTATCCTGACGTCTTTGATGAGCTTCTTGACCGCCTCTGCCCCGCGCTGCGCTGCTTCCAGTTCGGACAGGCCGCTGGCCTTAACGCCCATCGCCTCGGCAATGCGTGCATACCGTGCCGGGTTCCCCTCGAGGCTGAATTCCATCACCGTCCCGAGGAGGGCAGCATTGGAAGCGCCGTGACGCACGTGGAAATAGGCGCCGATGGGCCGCGCCATGCCGTGCACCAGCGCTACCGAAGAATTGCTGAACGCCATCCCCGCCATGAGCGAACCCATCATGGTCTTTTCCCTCGCCTCCAGGTTTTTCCCGTCCGACCACGCCTGCTCCAGGTTGCCGGCGATAAGCTCGATAGCAGCCAGAGCGAGAACGTCACTCATCGCCTGTACCTTAACCGAAACGTAGGCTTCGATAGCATGCGTCAGCGCATCTATCCCGGTGGCGGCGGTGATATCCTGCGGCAGGGATATGGTGAGCTGCGGGTCAACAACGGCAATCGCGGGGGTGAGAAAGGGGCTGCCGATGAGCATCTTGACGTCCCGCCTGGTATCGGTAATGATGGAGAACGGCGTGACTTCGCTGCCGGTGCCGGCCGTGGTGGGCACGGCGATTACCGGTTTGCCTTTCTCCGGAATCTTGCCCTGCCCCATATAGTCCTCTATTGAACCCCGGTTGGCGGCCATGGCGGAAATGGCTTTGGAGGTGTCCATCGGGCTTCCCCCGCCAACCGCCAGAAGGAAGTCGCACCCGTTTCCCCGAAATGCCTCCAGCCCCTCCTGAACATGCTCGATGACTGGTTCTGAATTAACGCCGTCATAGGTGGCGTGTTCGACGCCGTTCTGCTGTAACGACTCTTTGACACCATCCGGGATACCCAGTTTCACCAGGTTCTGGTCGGTTACAATCAAAGCCTTCTTCAAACCAAG
>CBFDCY010000056.1:0-6838 GCA_965603425.1 uncultured Dehalococcoidia bacterium
TCCATCTTGAGCAGAGGGTTCCCGGGGTCAACCGGCTCCTGCTCAAAGACATCAATCCCGGCACCGGCAATCCACTTCTCCTGCAGCGCCTTAATCAGCGCCGCTTCATCAACTACCGGGCCGCGCGATGTATTCATGAAGTAAGCACTCGGTTTCATCTGCCGGAACTCTTTTTCCCCAACCAGGTGGTGGGTGTCCTTGCCCAGAAGAGAGTGCACCGAAACAAAATCTGACTCTTTGAGCATCTCCGCCATACTCACCAGCGTTATTCCATGCTCCCTGGCTACGGACTCACTCACATAAGGGTCAGTGCCCAGAACCCTGAGACTGAAACCCTGGGCCCGCTTAGCTACCGCCTGCCCTATGGTGCCACAGCCGATAAGCCCCAGGGTCTGCCCGGTAACGGAGTACATCTGCATCTCGCTGTACTTAGCCCAGTATCCTGACTTGGTCAGGTTATTGTAATAAGCCATCTTGCGGGCACAGCACAGAAGCAGCGCCAGCGCATGGTCAGCGACTTCATCAAGACAGAAGCCCGGGAGGTTCACCACCAGAACGCCATTATCGGTAGCAGCGTCCACATCCACCGTATCATAGCCTATACCGTAGCGCACAATTACCTTCAGCTTCGGGCTGGACTCAATGACCCGGCGCGACATCTGACCAAAGAACGTGAGCACCGCATCAGCGTCTTTAGTAGCTTCAATTATTTCCTCCTCGGTCTGGCATTCGGCCAGCACCAGTTCGGCATCGACCTTTGCCAGCTCTTCCAGTTCCTCCTTGATGATATCGCGGTCAATCACCTTATCAACGCGAACCACCTTTGGTCTATTTCCCATATTAAGTCAAGCCTCCTTCTTAATGATTGTCTCCGCTGCCCATTGTAATTCGAGAAAAAGGCTCTGTCAATTTAATGACAGGGCACCGGGTCGACTTGACAACCATTTAGTATTTCATTTAGCATTTATCAGCTATATCCGCCGGTTAGGCAAGTTGTTCTTTTCTTCTTCATGATAATCCGGCAATCTAGCGAAAATTAATCTGCCTGAAAAAGGCCGGAGTAAGGAGGATGCAATATGATGAAAAGAGCCATGAGGATTAACCCCGATGATAATACCGCCACCGCCCTCAACGATATTGAGGCCGGAGAAACCATCAGCCTGGTTTCAAAATCGGGGTCGGTGGGGGAAATGGCCGCCAAGCAGGCGGTACCATTCGGACACAAAGTTGCCGTTGTTGATGTCAAGAATGGCGAAAAGATTTTAAAGTACGGAGAGGTAATCGGCCTGGCTACCCAGCCAATCAGCAAAGGTGATTACGTTCACACTCACAACGTTGCCAGTGCACTCCTCCCCGGCGCAAAGGAGGCGAAATAATGGAATTTCTGGGCTATGAAAGACCTGATGGTTCAGCCGGCATACGCAACTACGTGGCCGTCATCTCAAGCGGCCGCTGCGCCAATGAAATGGCCGCTAACATTGCGGATGCGGTACCGGGTGCCGTGCCCGTCATCCACACCCACGTCTGCGTCCGCTTGAAGGACGACAACGAGAAAGCACTGCGAGTGCTGTCCGGAATAGGCAGCAGTCCCAATGTCGCCGCCGCCATTGTGGTCGGCGTCGGTTGTGAGAACCCTTCACCAGCCATCATCGCCGGCGAGATTGCCAAATCCAAGAAGCCAGTTAAGATTCTCACTATAATGGAGAGCGACGGCTTTCAGAGTTTCATGGACGAGGGGCTGGCTACGGCCCGCAGTATGGTCGCCGAAGCATCCAGGATGCAGCGCAAGCCATTCCCTCTGAGTTACCTGACTCTGGGCGTGAAATGCGGTGGTTCCAGCGCCGTATCGGGCATTGCCGGCAACGCGGCCACCGGTAAAGCATTCGACCGGTTAATCGCCGAAGGCGGTACCGCTATTTTCTCGGAAACTACCGAGGTCATCGGTGCCGACCACCTGCTGATCCAAAGGGCGGTAAATGAAACGGTGGCACGCAAGTTTCGCGAGATGGTAGAGCGCCAGGAGGCAAGAATTATAGCCAGTGGAGAGGATATCAGGGGTACTCAGCCCACCCGTGGTAACATCTCCGAGGGTCTGACCACTATTGAAGATAAATCATTGGGGGCAATGGCCAAAAGCGGAACTTCTCCAATTCAGGGCGTCCTTGAGTACGCGGAGAAACCGCCGGGCAAAGGGCTGTACTTCATGGACGGCAGCGCCATGACCAGCGAACTTATCAGCAGCGAAGCGGCCGCCGGAGCGCATATTCACATTTACAATGTCGGCGGCGGGGTCTCCTCAAGTTTTCGTTGTGCGCCCGGCTGGATGGGTGACATCCCGTTTATCCCTCAAATCTCGGTGGTCAGCCGGCGGAGCAAGCCACATGACAGCCAGGAAACTGATTTCTTCGATATCTATGCCGACACCGTTGTCGAAGGCACAGAATCGGTTGACGAAGTGGCCGACCGCTTTTTCGACGAGGTTATCGCCGTTGCCTCGGGCAAGCTGACCAAGCGCGAGATGCGCCGGGGCTACCGCGAGCCCATAGTCTTATATAGCACCGGCCCAATATTATAAGGCAAATGGGATAATGAATTTCGCTTGACATGGTGCGACTCTTTGTCGGAAGATAAACTAATTTAACCGCAGTAGATAAAAAAGGAGGTACAATCATGATTGTCAAGGTGCCGCAGTTCCCCTGGTACGGTGATACCGAGCTGGAACTTGATCTTCCCGATTCCTGGGAGGTGATTGTCCCCAGAATGGCGGGGGAGAAAGCCCCAAAATTGTCTGATGGGCAGATAAAGGACGCGCTCCGCAAGCCCATAGGGACACCGCGCCTTGCCGAGATGGCCAAAGGGAAAAAAGACGTCTGCATTATCTTTGATGACCTCACCCGACCGACCAAAGTCGATAAGATTGTCCCGCATGTTCTGGACGAGCTGCATGAGGGAGGCATCAAGGACGAGAACATCAGGTTTATCGCCGCCCTCGGTCTCCACGGCGCGATGAAGCTCATGGACTTCCAGAAAAAGCTGGGTGAAGACATTCCCCAGAAGTACCTCGTTTTCAACCATAATCCATACGAGAACTGCACCTACCTGGGTGACACTTCGCGCGGCATTCCGGTCGAGGTGAACAGCGAGTTCATGGCCTGCGACCTGAAGATATCAATTGGTTCACTCGTGCCCCATCCCAGCGCCGGTTTCGGCGGCGGCGGTAAGATGATTTTACCCGGCGTGTCGAGCATCAAGTCCATTGCCTCCAATCACGGCAACCTGTGTACCCTTGATGAGTCCGGAGCGATGGTGCTGGATGCATGGGGCAGAGTGGATGATAACGTCCAGCGGCTGGACATGGAGGAAATTGCCCGCATGGCGGGTCTTGATTTCTCCATCAACGCCCTGGTGAACATCGATAGGGACACCACTGCCATCTTCTGCGGCGACCTGGTTGAAGCCCATCGTGAGGGCGTGAAAATGGGCCGCAAAGTCTACGCTTGCGAGGCACCGAGTGATGCCGACATCGTCGTGGCCAATTCCTATGCTAAAGCCAATGAGTCGGCACTGGTGTCAGGGTTGGGCAGCAAAATGCTTAAAGAATCCGGCGGCGACCTCGTCGTCATCGGTAACATCCCCGAGGGGCAGATATGCCACTACCTCGCCCGCAGCTTCGGCAAGACTATCGGCGGTCAGCTTTACGGGGTTCGCAATAAACTGCCAGATCGGGTGAAGCGAATGTACGCGCTCGGCCCATATATTGACAAGGCCGGGCTCGACTGGATTGGGCCGATTGACCAGATTACCATACTCAACAGCTGGGCTGAGATACTGGCCGAACTGAAAAAGAACCATGGGGACAAGGCGAAAGCGGTGGTCGTACCCGACGGCACGCTGCAGTACTTCCCGCACAGCGGCATGCCCAGAGGTGCCACCATTCCCGGCGACTAAATATCCCGAAGCGAGATAAAAGGCAGGGTGCCGGCGAAAAATCAGCCGACACCCTGCTTTATTTATGTCCCTTTCGGCCTAGCCGGAGCAAACGTCACATTTCGGTACCGCTTCCGGAAAGTACTGGATGGTAGCATCCGGCACCACGGCTACTTTGGCCTTATTGCCATACCGTCTTTCAAGGTCTTCAACCACCTGCGGCCAGCTCCTTGCCCAGTCCACCATCTCATACGGGGCCACCCAGTCGGCACCAACCCTATCCGGATACGGAGCCAGAATGGTCAGCTTCTTGGTGTTGTTCGGCAGCGCGCTCTTGCGGCATAGCGGTCCCCACCCCAAGCCCCCGTAGCTTTTACCAAAACTGCGGTCGAAGTAATGGTGTATCTGGCCTTCAGGCGTCACCACCACCAGCACCATGTCACCGCCACCGTTCTCTGCCAGCAGCGGGGACACCACCGGCGGCGCCAGCAGCATCTCGTTCGCCTTGGAGAAGCAGTTGGCCACCACAACATCGGCATCGTGTACCATATCCGTAGCGTAGTGCTCTTTGGCGACCTCAACGCCTGCTTTATGTTCCTCAACCGGGTCACCCACGAAGAGCGCGGTGACCTCCCTTTTCAGATTGACGATGGCGTCCACCTTGACATCGAGTTTGGCCATCCGGGCAGCTTCAATGATGTCCTCAAGGATTACATTTTCTCGCAATTTGCCAATGGCCACCGAAGGGTCGAACACCAGCCGGTTGTGGTTGGAGGCAATCGTCTGCATGGAGGCGACACCAGGCAGGATTATCTTGCAGCCACCGCCAAAGCCGTATGGATGCGGCACGATGGCACCGATACCTATTTTGAGGTCGCAGGCCATGAACTCGCTGTTCACCTCAATCGGTGTCCCGTGTTTGCTAACGCCGAGGGGTGTGCAGTTCTCGTACGGGTTGTGGTTGTAGAACAGGAACCGCGACATGACATCATCACCCAGCTTCTTCCGAAAGTCGATGCCATTCATCGTGCCGTGCGCGCCGATGGCAGCAATAAAACGGATGTTATCATCTGGAATACCCGTCGCGGCCAGCTCTTCCAGAATGTACGGTATCAGCATCGCCGAAGGCGTCGGCCGGGAAAGGTCATCGAAGAGAATGGCCACCTCTTTTTTACCTTTGGCCAGCTCCCTTATCGTCCTGGTGCCAACGGGATTGGCGAAGGCCTTTCTTATCCCGGCGTCGGAGAGAGGTGGCGCGTCGTGCCCTTTCATTTTACAAAAAGTAACGTCCCACGACTCCGGGAAATCTATTTCCAGTTCCTCATCGCCGTACCAGGCCAGTGCCGGCACCGCCTCTTTTTTCCGGTTGCTCATTAGTCTGCCTCCTTCTCCGCTTACACGAAGGTGAACATTCGCTTTGGATTTTCAATCATTAAGGTATCGATAAGCTCCTGAGACAGCCCCTTGATTTTCATCACCGGCACGGCATCCCTCAGGATATGCCCATAGCCCCAGCCACCATAGCGGCAGAGCGCGCTCTTGGTGTAGTTGTCATGCGAGATGAAGATCTGCTTCTCAAAGCCTTTATCGGCCAGTTCCTTTATCTCGTTGATGCGCTGGGCATCATTGGGAATATCCAGCACCCGGAAACGGATGGGATAGTAGCCTTCCCGGCCGAACAGGTCATACTCAATCGTGCAGCCGGTTTTGGCCAGCTCAATGCGGTTTGCCGGCTCTCGCACCGCTCGGTCGCAGTGACTCATAACCACGCGGCTGAGGTCAGCACCAGCCTTGTCCAGCACCTTGATGCACTCCATAGCTGCCATTTCATCCTGTCCGGGATGAATATTGACGGCTGCGCCGGTCGCCTTCTGGGCGCGCGCCCCAGCACGAACCACCTTCTGCTCACTATCGGTGAAAGGCCAGGAGCAGCCAATCTCACCGATAACACCGGCGTGTATCCCGGTATCACCAAAGCCCTCGAATATGTCCTTTACAAATTCCTCGGCGATTTCTTCCTCGCTCTTGGCGTACACATCGACGCCAGTCGCCGGATAAGAAGATTCCACATAGTAAGCGGTACCCATAATGACATTCAAGCCGGTGATGCGAGCGATGCGGGCCACCGCTTTGGGGTCGGGATAGAGGCCTCGTATGGTCAGCTCAACGATAGTTTCCCCACCCAGCGCCTTGTAACGCATGACCTCGTCTATCACCAGCTCCTCATCGAAAAGCTGAAGGTCATCCAGATTCTGGAAGGGATGGTAGCGTATCCACCACAGGGTATCGATGGTCACCGGGTGACGGGACCATCTTCGTTCTGTAGCCTCATTTGATGAATGGTACCAGGTAGTGGCATCACAGATGAGGTGCTCATGCGGCAGGGTGATACCCATCTCCGACGGCTCAATCAACCCCCGTACCGTCTGTACCTTACCTTTTAGTTCTGCCTGTTTCACGTTTTTCCTCCCTTTGGTCTCTGTTATTGTTACGCTTTTTCTCTCACGGCATTCTCCGCAGCGATGCGGCCAAAGGCAATGCACTCCGCCAGGTTACCGCCACCCGCAGGATACAGCAGGCCAAATACCGAACCGCACTCTCCGGCCGCATACAGGCCCGGAATAGATTCACCGAACGGATTGAGCACCTGCGCCCGGCCGTTCCGCCTCGGGCCGCCCAGCGTATTTGACCCGCCGGGAAATAACCCGATGGCAAAGTAGGGCGGCTCATCCAGCGGCACAAGCTCCAGCGAGTTGCGGGCAAACTCGGAGTCGGCGCCCGCCTGGCAATGCCGGTTCCAGGTATCAATGGTACTGGCCAGATTTTCCGGAGGCATATTTATATTGGCGGCAAGCTCGGCAATCGTATCGCCCATCACAATCCACCCCATCCGCAGCTCAGCCACGTTGTC
>CBFDCY010000057.1:0-6758 GCA_965603425.1 uncultured Dehalococcoidia bacterium
TAATCCTTGGCCAGCGGGTCAATCAGCACCACTCTGCCGCCGATTGCCTCAGCAATGACCTCGGCGCTCTTCGGGTTAAATTGCGGCTCGGCGAAGATAACTCTGATATCATGCGCCTTTACCTCTTCGATGAGGCGCACCAGACTGGCCGCGGTGGGCTCCTTCCCTTCCTCTTCAATGGTTATCATTTCCAGGTTATATTCGCTGGCAAAATAGCCGAACGCAGGATGATAGACCATAAACCGCCGATTCTTCACCTCTGCCAGGCCATCTCTCATTTTACGGTCGATTTCAGCCAGTCGCTGCAAATAGTCGTCCCTGTTTTGCTCGTAATAGCTCCTGTTCTCCGGGTCCACTTCAATCAGCCCATCGCAGATGTTACGCACCATTATCTGTGCATTCAGCGGAGACATCCAGATATGAGGGTCCATACGGCTGTGATTTTTGTGTTCTTCCTCATGTTCGACTTCTGTCCCTGTTTCCTGAAGTTCCACCCCCTTCGAGCAATCCACCACTGTCATTTCTTTATTGGTCGCAATCAGTTTGTCCAGCCAGACAAGCTCGAATTCTACCCCCGAGCCCACCTTGGCATACATTTCCGCCTCAGCCAGTGCCGCCATCTGCACTGGTTTGGGCTCGTACGTATGAGGATTTGCCCCCGGCGGCACCAGAACCGTCACGTTGACCTTTTCCCCTCCCACATTTTCCACAAACTCGGCCTGCGGCAGAACCGTTACCACCACCCCCACCCTGTCGTCCGCTTCCCTTTCAGGGGCACAGGACAGAACAGTAAACATCAGCCCGGTCGCCAATATACAAGCGATAAGAGTTTTCATTCTCTTCAGCACTTTTTCATGCCAGGTTAATCCAGCAATCTTTACTATTATAACTTCTTTCAATCTGAAATGCCTTGCTGGAATTGAGCGATGATTTTAACTTAATATTAACGCAGAAACTTTAAACAGTGTGAAAATACCAGTAAAATAGAGACATCCTTGATGAAATGAGAGAGAGATATCAATGATTGCAGTGATTGATTACGGTGCCGGCAACCTGCGCAGCGTGGCCAATGCCATGACCACACTGGGCTATCAGCCAAAGATAACCAGCCGCGCCGGTGACATACAAAAGGCACAGGTGGTTATTCTGCCCGGCGTTGGTGCTGCCGGCGATACCATGGAAAGCCTGCGAAACCTGGGACTGGTAGACCCGATAAAGCAGTTCATTGCCGACAACCGGCCTTTCTTCGGCGTCTGCATCGGGCTGCAGGTGCTCTTTACCAGCACCGAGGAAGGCGGCGGACATGACTGTCTCGGGGTTATCGCCGGCCGGGTGAAAAAACTGCCCGACGGACAGAAAGTACCCCATATGGGATGGAATCAGGTAAAACAGTGCGTGAGCCACCCGGTATTTGAAGGCATTCCCGATGAAGCGAATTTTTACTTCGTGCACAGCTATTACGGCGAGCCAGAGGACAAATCTCTGGTAGCCGGTGAAACAGAATACGGGGTTACCATGGGCAGCGTCATCGCGCGTGGCAACCTGCTGGCGACGCAGTTCCATCCGGAAAAGAGCGGCGCGCCAGGGCTGAAAATGTACGCTAATTTCCTCCAGTACGCGCTGCCCGGAAAAAGTCCGTAATCGGTAAGAAATGCGGAATAGCTAACGGCGAGGAGATGATTTCCTATGCTTACTAAACGCATTATTCCCTGCCTCGATGTCAAAGACGGGCGGGTAGTCAAGGGTACGAGCTTCATCCAGTTGCGTGACGCCGGCGACCCCGTAGAGTTGGCTGCCTTCTATTACCAGCAAGGCGCTGATGAACTGGTGTTTCTCGATATCAGTGCCACGCCGGAGGGCCGCGATACGCTGGTGGACGTGGTAGAGCGCATCTCGGAGCAGGTGTTTATCCCCCTTACCGTCGGCGGTGGCCTGCGCACTACCGATGACATGCGCCGCCTGCTGAAAGCAGGTGCGGATAAGATTTCCATCAACACAGCTGCGGTTCTTACCCCGGAACTGATACAGGATGGGGCCGAAAAATTCGGCAGCCAGTGCATCGTCGTGGCCATAGATGCCAAGCGCCTGGAGAACAATCTCAAACCCGGGTGGGAGGTCTATACGCACAGTGGCCACCAGCCATCAGGCATGGACGCCGTTGATTGGGCAGTGCGTGCCGTTGAAATGGGGGCGGGTGAAATACTGCTGACCAGTATTGACGCCGATGGCCACCGCGCTGGCTATGACATTGACCTCACCCGTGCCATCTCGGAAGTCGTTACCGTGCCGGTTATCGCCAGCGGTGGCGCCGGGTCACTGGAAGACCTCTACCACGCACTCGTTGCCGGCAAGGCAGATGCCGTGCTGGCAGCCAGCATTTTCCATTACGGCACTTATTCTATACCGGAGACCAAGGAGTATCTGGCAAAAAAGGGCATACCGGTACGAATCGAAGAGTGAAATTCAACCAACCGTACCGTTGACTTATGGTATAATTACAGCAAGTTGTTATTACTTCAGGGAGCAGGAGAGACTAATGGCTGAAAAGAGAAAAGTTAATTCAAAAGAATACGTGCTCAACATGGCGAAAGAGCATGATATCAAATTCGTCCGGCTGTGGTTCACCGATATCCTCGGTTTCCTGAAGAACTTCGCCATAACGGTCGAGGAACTGGAGGGCGCTCTCGAGGAAGGAATGGGCTTTGACGGTTCCTCAATCGAAGGCTTTGCCAGAATCGATGAAAGCGATATGATAGCGCTGCCCGACCCCGACACTTTTCGTATGCTGCCCTGGCGGTCCCAGGAGCACACCGGCGTGGCGCGCATGTTCTGCGATGTCCTGAAACCAGGTGGCGAGCCATTTGAGGGTGACCCGCGATATGTCCTGAAACGAAACCTGAAGCGGGCATCGGACCTGGGCTATATCTACTACGTGGGGCCAGAGCTGGAGTACTTTTACTTCCGCGACTCCCAGGGCACAGAATTCCTGGACCGGGGAGGTTATTTTGACCTGACGCCGCGGGATGCCGCCACCGACATGAGGAAGGATACCGTCCTTACCCTGGAAGAAATGGGTATCGGCGTGGAGTATTCCCACCATGAGGTCGCTCCCAGCCAGCATGAAATTGACATGAGGTACACGGACGCCATGACCATGGCGGACAACGTGATGACCTACCGCCTGGTGGTCAAAGAAGTAGCCCTGAAGTACGGGGTTTATGCCACCTTTATGCCCAAGCCGGTGTTCGGCGAAAACGGTAACGGCATGCACACGCACCAGTCACTTTTCACCGGCGACAGGAATGCCTTCTTTGACCCCAAAGACCCCTACCACCTCTCCAAAGCGGCCAAGTGTTTTATCGCCGGTCTGCTGAAGCATGCCCCCGAGATTACCGCCGTCACCAACCAGTGGGTCAATTCCTACAAACGTCTTGTCCCCGGCTATGAGGCGCCGGTCTACCTCTCCTGGGCACGGCGCAACCGGTCTGACCTTATCCGGGTCCCCGAGTACCGACCCGGTCGGGAGAAAGCGACCAGAGTTGAATTCCGCTCCCCCGACCCGGCCTGCAACCCGTATCTCGCTTTCAGCGTAATGCTTGCTGCCGGGCTGAAAGGCATCGAAAAAGGATACGAGATACCGGAGCCAATCGAAGAGAACGTCTACACGATGAGCGAAGATGAGAGGAAACGGAGAGGCATTAGCACCTTACCAGCCAGCTTGCTGGAAGCTATCCTGCTTACCGAAAAAAGTGAGCTGGTGCGGGAAGCGCTTGGCGACCATGTCTTCGAAGCGTTCATCGAGAACAAAAAAATCGAATGGAACCAGTATCGGACACAGGTAACGGAGTACGAGCTGAACAGGTACCTGCCAATCCTGTGATTTCGCTTCCACGATTGCCTACTAAGGCAAGGGGATAAGCACATACCGATTACGCATTGGCATGGCCTCAGAATAACACGGCCACCTGCTTTTGGTTGCTGACCAGCTGGAAATGATATAATAGCAACAGTCTATCTGGCAAAGAGGAGTCGACATGGCACAGGCATCGACTTTTGAAACGGAAAGAAAAGTAATCGCCATCCTCAAGGTATTGAGCGAATCTACGGAGCCGCTCGGGTCAATCCATATTGCCCGGGAACTGGAGCGACACGGCATTTTCCTGAGCGAAAGGGCGGTCAGGTATCACCTCAGGATAACCGATGAGCGCGGCTACACGCAGCCGATGGGCCACGATGGCCGAATGCTGACCGGACACGGCATTGAAGAACTCAAGATGGCACTCGCCCCGGAGCAGGTCGGCTTCATCCATGAAAAACTTGAACTGCTCGCTTTCCGCACCACTTTTAACCCGGAAACTCGCGCCGGACAGGTTCCTATAAACACCTCAATCATTGACCAGGCCGAATTTAAGAAGGCAGTGGATGCCATGAGCGAGGCCTTCCGTGCCGGACTTGGTGTCAGTGACCTTGTTGCCACTGCGTCTGAAGGAGAGAAACTGGGTTCGGTGGTCGTTCCCAAGGGAAAGATTGGGCTGGCCACGGTTTGCAGCGTAATTATCAACGGTGTCCTGCTAAAAGCGGGCATTCCCACAGAATCAAGGTTTGGCGGCGTGCTTGAATTGAGAGACTCCAAAGCAAGGCGTTTCGTGGCCATTATCAACTATGCCGGCACCTCGCTGGACCCTTCTGAGCAGTATATCCGGGCCAAAATGACCACGGTTAACGAAGCCGTCAGAACCGGACGTGGTAAAATCCTGGCCAACTTCCGCGAGATACCGGCCCCCGCAAGGTCAATCGCTCAGGAAGTCATTGATTCTCTCAAGGAATCGGGGATAAACGGTGTACACGCGATGGGAAACACCAGCGAACCCGTCTGCCAGATTGCCATTGGTATGAACCGTGTCGGTATGGTGTTGCTTGGCGGTTTGAATCCGGTGGCAGCAGCGGTCGAGGCTGGCGTTGAAATTGAAAACATTGCCGAAAGTGGCATGATTGAATTCAACCAGCTGGTCAGTTTCTGGAAATTAAAAGCATGAGCTACTTCGATGAGTTGGATAAAATATGGGGGAAGGCCAGTTCCAGTTCGAACCAGCCCCTTAAAAGCATGATGAGGCCTGGCCATACCAGAAGATGGCTGATTGCCATTGGGGCGTTCATTGTTCTGTTTATCGTTGCCAGCATCAGCAAAGGCATCTACACCGAATGGCTCTGGTTTGATAGCCTTGGGTTCAGCAGTGTCTATTCGACCATACTAACCACCAAAATCTGGCTCTTTTTTGTGGGTGCTTTTGTTTTCCTGGGCCTGCTTCTGGGCAACCTCTTTCTGGTACGGCGGCTATCGCCGCCTACCGGAGGCAATATACTCACCGGCCAAGGATTGCTGGTGGTACGCCGTGCCGTTGACATTGTTATCCTCACCACGGCGAGTTTTATCAGCCTCATTTTCGGCCTCGTTACTTCCAGTCAATGGGAAATGGTGATGCGCTTTGCCCACGCCACCGACTTTAACGTCATCGAGCCACTGCTGGGAAGAGACGTGGGTTTTTATCTTTTCAGCCTGCCCCTCTACCATTTTATACAGGGATGGTTGCTCTGGGCAGCCGTGCTCATTCTGCTCTTCACGGGGGCCCTATATATTTTGAATATAGGCTTCAATCGTGCCAGCTTCAACCGGCGGATTAAAGGACACCTCTCAGCACTCGGTGCCGTCATCTTCTTCCTCATCGCCTGGAGCTATCGATTGAATATTTTCGACCTTCTTTATTCGGAACGTGGTGTCATTTTTGGCCCCGGTTACACCGATGCTCACGCCCAGCTGCTGGCTTGGCGACTCCTCATTGCCACCACCATTACCTGCGGTCTGCTTATGATAATCGGCGTCTTCCGCCGTGGACGGCGTTGGCTTTATGGACCACTTGTTCTATGGATTGCCATCGCCATTATTTTTGGCAGCATTTATCCGGCCATTATGCAGAGATTTCAGGTGGAACCAAGTGAATTAGCACGGGAAAAATCTTATATCAAGAATAACATCCAGCTCACTCGCCTGGCTTTTGGCCTCGACCGCATTGAGGAAAGGGATTTTCCCATTGAACTTGCCCCTAGTGAAGATGACATTTCCCGTAATAGCGCCACCATAAACAACATCAGATTATGGGATTACCGACCCATCAAGGACACGTACAACCAGATACAGTCCATCAGGCTGTACTATGATTTTACCGATATCGATGTTGACCGTTATCAGATTGAGGGTAGTTACCGCCAGGTGCTCCTCGGCGCGCGAGAGCTTTCTCCGGAAAAACTTGCCTCCCAGGCGCAGACATGGGTGAACCGTCGACTGCAATTCACGCACGGCTACGGCGTTACTATGAGCCCCACCAACGAGGTTACGGAGCAGGGGCTCCCCAATCTGCTGATTCAGGATGTACCGCCGATTGGCACCATAGAAATAAAGAGACCGGAAATTTACTTTGGCGAAAAAACAGATGATTATGTCATCGTCAACACCGGGATTGCCGAATTCGATTATCCCAAAGGAGATACCAATGTCTACACCCGCTATGAAGCAGAAGGCGGTATCAGGCTTAACTCATTTCTGCGCAAGCTGGCCTTTTCCTGGCAGCTTGGTGATATTAACATACTTATCAGCGATGAGCTTTCCGAAAGGAGCCAGCTCCTGTACCGCCGAAATATCCAAGAAAGAGTGAATACTATCGCTCCTTTCCTTAAGCTCGATAGTGACCCCTACATTGTCA
>CBFDCY010000058.1:0-6695 GCA_965603425.1 uncultured Dehalococcoidia bacterium
GACTCACTGCTGGAGACAGTGGAGGCCAGTGTGGCTTTTTTCCAGGTGCACCCGGGCGCCATCTATCTCCATCAGGGAGAGTCTTACCTGGTTAAAGAGCTGGATCTGAACAATCGCACTGCCTATGCCGTGCCGGCGGATGCCAATTACTACACGCAGACAAAGGAAATGGAAGATTTACATATCGTGAAGGTGCTGGACCGCAAAAAAGCGGGGAGGGTGAACCTGTACCTGGGGGAGGTCGAGGTTACCAACCATGTGGTGGGCTTCAAAAAGAAAGCGCAGTATACCGAAGAGGTAATCGGCGAGGAGCCGGTCGACCTGCCGCCACAGACCTTCGCCACTATTGGACTGTGGTTTGACCTGCCGGATGGGGCTGAATCTCGTCTTGAAAAAGCCGGGCTCGATTTTGCCGGCGGGCTGCATGCTGTGGAGCACGCGGCCATCGGTATCCTGCCGCTGTTTGCCATGTGCGACCGCAATGATATTGGCGGCGTGTCCACGCCGCTGCACCCGGACACCGGGCGACCCCAGATATTCATCTATGATGCCTATCCCGGCGGCATCGGCATCACCGAGAAGGGTTTTGACATCATCGTCGAATTATGGCAAGCTACAGTTAGGGCGATTGTGGAGTGTCCGTGTCAGGACGGCTGCCCGAGCTGTATCCAATCACCCAAGTGCGGCAATAACAACCAACCTCTGGATAAGAAGGCAGCGCAGGTTTTACTGGAAGAATTGCTCGCTTAACGGATTTTCTTAATTTTAAATTTTTGGGAAGAGGTGAGATAAATAGCCAGCTTTGTGTCGCAGGCGCTGAAGCGCAGCCGGGAGACCTGGTTCTCCCGGGCCATGCACCTCTTTGACCGCACTACGGTTGACGATGCGGTGTGGGATGAACTTGAGGAACTGCTCATTGGCGCGGATGTAGGCGTTAATACCGCGGGAAAGCTAATCGGGGTGGTAAGGGAAAAGGCGGATAAAGAGAAATTGAACCAGGGCACACTGGTACGAGACGCCATGAAGGCGGAAATGACCAGTATTTTGAAAATTGCGGCTCAAGGAGAGCCGGCTATTCCGGCGTCGCCAAATGTTTCTCTCTTTGTCGGCGTTAACGGCGGTGGTAAGACAACGTCCATTGCCAAATACACCAGTCGATTGCAGAAAGAGGGCAAGCGTGTGCTGCTGGTGGCGGCGGATACCTTCCGGGCGGCAGCAATTGACCAGTTGAGAAAGTGGGGCGAGCGGATTGGGGTGGATGTCATCGCCCACCAGCCGGGGGCCGACCCCGGAGCGGTGGTCTATGATGCCCTGCAAGCGGCTGGCAGCCGTCAGGTCGATGAAGTAGTCATTGATACTGCGGGACGTCTTCACACCAAGTATAACCTGATGGAGGAGCTGAAAAAGATAAAGCGGGTCGCTGCCAAAACAGACGAGACAGCCCCGCACGAGGTAATTCTGGTCACCGATGCCACCACCGGCCAGAACGGTTTAACTCAGGCCAGATATTTTACCGATGCGCTGGGAGTCACCGGTATTTTTCTGGCCAAATTGGACGGTACTGCCAAAGGTGGCATCGTGCTCGCCATCTGTGATGAACTGCAGATACCGATTAAATACATCGGCACTGGAGAGAAACTGGAGGATATGGCTGAATTTGAGGCCGAAGCCTTTGTGGAAGCGCTCTGTGCCTGATTGAGGAATTAACGGATGATAACCATAAGCATTGACCCGGTCGCTTTCACCATCGGAGCGATTGAAGTCAGGTGGTACGGGATTTTCATCGCCCTGGCGATTCTGACCGTTGTCCTGTGGACTGCCTGGCAGGTGAAGAGGGGTGCCGGAGTCTCTTATGATACCGTGTTCACGGCTGCCCTGGTGGGTATTCCGTCTGGCATCGTGCTGTCCCGGCTGCTGCACGTGGTTGATAACTGGGAATACTATGGGCAGCGTCCGGGGGAGATAATTGGTGGTGGGGGACTGACTGCTTTTGGTGGTGTGCTGGGTGCCGCCATCGGTATCTGGGTTTACAGCCGGCTCAGCAAGGGTAATTTCGGATACCTCGCCGATGTGATAGCCCCGGGCATAATCTTGTCACAGGCGGTTGGCCGTGTCGGCTGTACCATAAATGGCTGCTGTTATGGGCTGGAAACTCTGCTGCCGTGGGGCATTGTCTATACCCATCCCGACAGTTTCTGCCCGGTTGGAACATCCGTGCACCCGGCACAGGTATATGAGATTATCTGGAACCTTATCGTTTTCGGCGTACTGGTTAAAGTGAAAGGGCATCTCAAGCCTGACGGGTCTCTCTTCATGCTTTACCTCAGCCTGTACTCGGTGTACCGCCTGGGCACGGACTTCCTGCGCGATGGAACCCCGTTCCTCTTTGGCCTGCACCAGGCACAGTTTATCGCTGTTATTGTTCTGGCGATTTGTATCCCGCAACTGATTCTCAGAACGAGGTGGGTGAGGGCAGAGAAATAATGCCCTCGCCCCGGCGTTTCCCGCAGATATTCTATGGATGGTGGATTGTCGCTTCCTGCTTCATCATCGCCATGTATATGAGCGGCTCGGTCTTCTACGGGTTCACCGCTGTTTTTGAGCCGATAGCCGAAGAGTTTGGCTGGAGTTACACTTCAATTTCAGTAGCCGCTTCCATACGCGGGCTGGAGGCCGGCCTGCTGGCCCCGGTTGCCGGCATAATAGTCGACCGCTGGGGGCCACGGAGGCTCATCTTCGGTGGCGTAATCTGTATCGGACTCGGGCTGCTGCTGCTCAGCCAGGTACACTCCATTGGCATGTTTTACCTTGCCTTTATCCTGATGTCGCTGGGAATCAGTAGCTGCGGTATCTCGGTGACCGTAACCACCGTAGCCAACTGGTTCCGCCGCAGGGTAGGCCTGGCTACCGGCATCACGATATGCGGTTACGGTGCCGCCGGCTTGTTGGTGCCCCTGATGGTAGGGCTGGTTGACGCCTTTGACTGGCGGGCGGCGATAGCTATTATGGGTGCCGGAATGCTCGTCATCGGGTTACCGCTCTCAACGCTCCTGCGGCATAAACCCGAGCAGTATGGCTATCTGCCCGACGGGGAAGAAAGCGGCCGGGCGGTCTTTGACAAAAGTTCAATGAAACTGCCAGCCAGGGAAGCAGGCATCACTGTCAGGCAGGCAATGAAGACTCGCGTCTTCTGGATTATCGTGATGGCGGTGATGCCGCAATTCATAGTGGTGCCGGCGGTGATAACACACGTGATGCCGTATCTGAGTAGCATAGGCATCACCCGGACGACATCAGGGTTGGTGGCCACCACTATCCCGCTGTTGAGCATCGGTGGGCGCTTTGGTTTCGGCTGGTTTGCGGACAGGTACGTGGCCAAGCGACTGGCGACGTTCGCGCTCATCCTGCTGACGCTCGGGCTGGTCTGTTTTGAGTTTGTATCTCTGGGCTGGACATGGTTGCTGGCGCCGTTTCTGGTTCTCCTGGGCTTCGGATACGGAGGCACTAATACCATGGTTGGCGTACTGCTGCGGGGGCACTTCGGGCGGGGCAACTTCGGCACCATTATGGGTTTTGCCTGGGGTATTCTGATGCTCGGTACCATGACCGGTCCGGCTATCGCTGGCTGGGTATTTGACACCCAGGGGAGCTATCAGGGCATATGGATAGCAATGGCTGCAGCGGCCTTTGTTGGTGCCACAATCATGATTATGATGCCCCGGGTGAGAGAATAGCGATACCCCGCGGTTAATTCAGACCACTGCGCTATTTAAAGCCTGTCCTTTAAGATTGACCTGCCGGTGCGAAATCCATAATATTAAGCCTGAGCGTCTCCTTGCCGCGCCAGCGGTCTATCTCTAGGTTATAGACGATGTCAAGGGCTGGCGCGACGTCTGTCAGGTAGCTGCTCAGTCGGAAGGCAACGCCATCCCATCTGGCACCTCCCTGCCCGAGCCTGAAACGCAGGTGCTCGCCACCATTGCCCATGGTGCGGCAGTCCATAACCTCAACGCGCCGGCTGAGATAGGTGGGTAGCGGATTGCCGCGACCAAAAGGTGCCAGTTGCTGTGTCATCTGGAAGGTGTCTCCACCCAGGTCGGGCAGCGTAACCTCGGCGTCAATATCAAGGGCGGGGCGCAGGTCAACCCCTCTGATCTGGTTAGTGGCCAGGTTCAGAAGTGTTTCCTCAAGCCGGGGAAGATTTCGGGTCGGCAGGGTGAAGCCAGCCGCCTGAGAATGGCCGCCGAACTGTGAGAGAAGGTGCCGGCTCTCCGTCAGGGCGGCAATGATATTGAACTCCGGGATACTGCGGCAGCTGCCACTGCTCACCTTTTCACCAGTTCTGACGACCAACGCCGGACGGTAGAATTCATCGGCAAGGCGGCTGGCCACCAGCCCGGCGATGCCGAGAAAGTAGTCGCCGTCACTGGCCATGAGAAGCGGGGAGATGCCGCGTGAGAGCACCTGCTGCCTTGCCCGCGCCACTGTGCTGGCGGTCAGTTTCTGTCGCTCGGCATTTTTCTGCTCCAGCCACCGTGCCAGTCGGCGGGCTTCAGTGGGGGAGTCGGTCATGAGCAGTTTGTAGCTGGCCATAGCATTTTCCATCCTCCCGGCTGCATTCAGGCGCGGGGCGATAACCCACGATATGCATTCGGCGTCAAGGCTGCCATCGCTCAACCCTGCCTGTTCAATGAGTGCCCTGATGCCCAGGCGCGGGCTGCGGTTCATCAGTGTCAGCCCCTCTTTTACTAGGTAACGGTTCTCACCAAGCAGCGGTGACATATCGGCGACGGTACCGAGCGCGGCTAAATCCACCAGTTCCTCAAGCTGCCCTCCCCGGCCAACACTTTGGTAGAGCGCCTGAAGCAGCTTGAGAGCCACCCCAACACCGGCCAGTTCCGTAAAGGGATATGCCGAACCGGCCAGTTTCGGATTGACAATCGCCACCGCCGGTGGCATTTCGGACAGTGGGGTGTGGTGGTCGGTAATAACGATGTCCAGCCCCATTTTCTGTGCCTTCTTTACTTCGGATAGGCTGGTAATCCCGCAGTCGACGGTGACCACGAGCCCAATACCCTGCTGGCGGAGGTTCTCCAGTGCCGCGGTTTTCAGACCATAACCTTCAGTCAGGCGGTGTGGTATATACGGGATAACAGTACCACCGAGCGCGGAAAAGCCTTGAACGAGGAGGGCCGTTGCCGTGATGCCATCAGCGTCATAGTCACCGTATATGGCGATTGGCTCTCCGGAAAGTAGAGCCTGGTATATCCTGGCTACAGCCCGGTGCATATCCGTCAGCAGCAGGGGGTCATTGCTGAGGCTTTCATCAGCGTCGAGGAAAGACGCTACCTGTGCGGATTCTTTCAAGCCGCGATTGAACAGGAGCTGGGTGATGAGGGGGGGAATATTTGAGTTGCCAACCAGATACTGGTGCGGAGCCGGTGGCAGCAGATTCCAGCGGTAACGACTCAAGCTTATGCCTCGGAATATTTTCGGAGTACCAGTACTGAGTTATGCCCGCCAAAACCAAACGAGCTGGATAATGCAGTATTGACTTCAGCCTTGCGGGCAACATTAGGCACGTAGTCAAGGTCACAATCCGGGTCGGGGTGTTTGTAGTTGATGGTTGGCGGTATAATGCCGTTCCGGATGGACAGTATGCATATCATCGCCTCGATGGCGCCGGCACAGCCGATGAGGTGTCCCAGCATTGACTTGGTGGAACTTATTGGTACTTTATATGCGTAGTCACCGAAAACTGATTTAATCGCCCGGGTCTCCATGGCATCGTTTAACTGGGTAGAAGTGCCATGAGCATTGATGTAATCGATTTCCGTCGGCGACATATCTGCCTTTTTCAGCGCGATTCGCATTGCCCTGGCGGCACCTTCACCATTTGTCATCGGCTGGGTAACGTGAAAGGAATCGGCGGTGGCTCCGTAAGCGATGATTTCCGCCAGCACGTTGGCACCCCTTTTAAGAGCGTGCTCCAGTTTCTCGAGGACAAGTACACAGGCACCCTCGCTGATGACGAAACCGTCACGCTCGGCGTCGAATGGGCGTGATGCTTCCTTGGGGGTATCGTTCCTGGTGGAAAGTCCTTTCAGGGCGGTAAAAGCGGTAATGCCCAGCGGGTTGATAATTGACTCGGTACCGCCGGCAAACATTACCTGAGCATCACCGTGTTTGATGAGTTCGTACGCGGCACCGATGGCATCCGAGCCGCTGGAGCAGGCCGACGTGGTACAGAAATTGGGTCCCTTGATGCCAAGCGCTATGGATATCTGGGCGGCGGCAATATCGGAAATCATCATCGGGGCCAGGAACGGGCTGACACGGTCCGGGCCTTTTTCCACGAGGATTTTGGCCTGTTCGAAGAGAGTGGTCAGACCACCAATGCCGCTGCCAATGATGACCCCGATGTCATCGTTGTTGGTGTGGTTGATTTCCAGTCGCGCTGACTCTACTGCCTCCCGGCTGGCCGCGACCGCCAGCTGGGCAAAACGGTCCATGCGGCGGGCTTCTTTGCGTTCGACGTAGTTGGTAGGATCGAACCCTTTTACCTCACCGGCAAACTTTGCTTCCATATTTGAGGGGTCGAATAATGTAATGTAGTCAATCCCGGATTCACCGGCGACCAGCCCTTCCCAGGTGGACTTGGCGTCTGAACCGAGAGGGTTGAGTGTGCCCATCCC
>CBFDCY010000059.1:0-6604 GCA_965603425.1 uncultured Dehalococcoidia bacterium
CCCTCGATTTTTCTCAAATTACTCATCCTCCACGGCAGCGCGAATGGTCTCGACAATGAATTCTGCTTTTTCGCCCTTCGCCGAGCCTGCTTTAATTCGAGTGTTGCCGATAATGCAGGCCGTTGATTCGAAAAGAGTATCGATAATCTTCAGATTATGTCGCGCGATAGTCCCTCCGGTCTCGGTGTTTTCAATGAGCAGGTCAGCATCATCCGGCAGAAAGGCCTCCGTGGCTCCCCAGGTGGGAATCACCAGATATCTGCCAAAATGATTGTCCCTGGCGTACCTGTCGGCAATATTAACATATTCGGAGGCAACCCGAAACGGCGCCGTGCTTTCCCCGATAAACTTCCTCAGGTCAGCGGCATCATTCACCGGCAGTTTCCGGCTGACAACTGCCACCAGCCGTACCTTCCCCGACTTGAGGTCGAGGAGTTCTTTTACCGGGCTGGAGGGAAACTGGTACCGGTGGTCCTTGAGCCAGTCCCTTCCCGTAATTGCCAGGTCAAAATTGCCGTTAGCCACCTGCAACGGCATATCCTGCGGCCTTATCACCTTGGCAGCGACACCTTCGATATTGACGATATACGGCCGGCGGTTCCCGGTTGACGAGGGATAATCTTCAATCTCAATGCCCGCTTTCTCCAATAACTGGAGCATGGGCGCCTGCTGGTGACCATCGGGTAAAGCGATTCTGACAAGCCCGTCTTCAGCCCTCTGAACCGTCCGTGTTCTTTCCTTTTTTATTTCGAGTTCGTCCCGGATTTCTTCATCTGCGGGCAAGTGGTCACAGCTTTCACATATCGAAGCGACCACCCGGTCAAGGTCCTTGGCTTCCCAGCTACTACGATTCGCAATGAGGTAGGCACTGAAATCAAGGACTCTGGCTACCGGTGTCATCCCCATACTGCTGTTTTCACCGCCGTTCCGGCCACTAACGAGCGCCAGGTCGGCATCCTCCGGTGGGTAGGCTTCCGCCCCACCCCATACAGGGAAGACGCTGAACCGACGTAATCTCTCTTCCAGAGCAAACGATTCGGCCAGGTTGGCATATTCGCTGACAATACGGACGGTACTCCGCCCGGCTTTATGCCGCAGAACATCCATCGACATATCAGCGAGCCCCGCCATCATGTAGAGGCTGCCTGTACCGTAGTCCAGGTCCCTGATTTTGACCAGAGCACTGCTGGGGTACTTCACCAGCAGCTCCTCTACCCAGTCGCGCCCGCAAATCCCCAGGTCGTAGTTGCCAATGGCCACCTGAATTGGGATATCCCTCTCGTGGAACATCTTCGCCGAGAGATTGGGATAAGCGCTTGATCTCAGATGATATAGGCGCGCCTGCTCGTGATAACCGTCCATTCCCCACCCGGCCGCCTGCACCAGACTGGCGGTCTTATTTAGAAGTCGCCCTTTGGGCAGGGCTATCTTGATTTCCACTCTTTTCCTCGATTATGGCCAGGATTTCATCAGCGGTCTGTGCTTCCGTCTGGCTCGACTCAACTGTATCCCGCAGCCTGTATTTTGGCGATTTGCCCTGAATGTCCAGCAACCAGCGCGTATCCGCCGGCTCTCTGTTGCCAAGGTCAATCTCGACCGTGTATCCAGCGTCGCGGAGGCGGCTGGCGATGCTGAACGCCTCATTAATCCCCACATCATCTTCCGACCCCACCAGCACCGATTGCCCGACGGGCTGCCGCAACGTCACCGGTTCTATCAAATTCATAAGGCGGTCTATGTAGAGAGCAAAGCCCGATGCGGGAACGTCATCGCCGCCCATCGCCGGAATCAGGGCGTCATACCGCCCCCCTCCACCTATCTTTTCCCGACCGCTGTAAAGCTGAAAAATGATGCCGGTGTAATATTCGAAGCCAGCACCGGAGGCGATGTCTATCTGATACTTGCAGCCAAGGTCCTCCAAGATATTGACAACGTCAATAAAATTTTTCAGGTATGGCTCGAATTCCGGCAGGCTTCGCGCCGAAATCGCTTTCAGGTTTTTCAGAAAGCCGGATAAGTGCCCTTTCAAGCTGAGCAGAGGAAACAGAATGCCGGACATCTCCGGACTGTCGGCTCCCAATCCGGCCAGCGCCTTGGTATCTCCATCGAGAATCCGGTCGAAAACCTTCGCCTGTTCCTCAGGGTTCAGCCCGAGCCTTTCCAGCAGCGCTTTAATCAGGCCGGCATGGGACAGCCTGAGCGCCACGTTTTTCAGCTTCAGGCTATTCAGAATCTCCAGAGCCAGAACGATAAGCTCGGCATCACTGGCCGGCGTATTCACCCCGATGAGTTCGGTGCCACACTGCCACCTTTCCCGCGTCTTTTTGCCCGTCTCTTCAAAAATAAAGGTGTTGGTCACGTAAAACAGCCTGGCCAGCTCTTTACCGGCCATGGTATCAATATAAAGCCGGGCAATGGGAATGGTACCGTCAGGTCGCAGCACCACTCTCTCTCCACTCCATCCGTCCCAGTCAAGGAAAGAATATACTTTTCCCAGCATACTCGACGTGAGGGTGCCGGCGGAGGTAAAAAGGTGGAGATACTCGATGGTCGGCGTGCGCACTTCCTGATACCCCCACCGGAGACATCGCTCCCGGAAGGTTTCCTCGATAAAACGGAACCTCGTCATCTCATCAGGAGACAGGTCCCGGGTACCTTTACATCTTTGAATTCTCATGGCTGGCTCTCAATCTGTAGCCCGTAAATTCTACACTAATCCGCCCGCTCTATTCAACACCGGGCACGGTAACGCCTCATCCCCACTATTTCATTTGTTCTTCATCTGTTGTATAGTGTATGTAGTTCTTATATTTATTACAGTGCCAAGGTAATTTATGCCGCGAATTTCACGCATACTGCTTATATTAATCGGGTTGTTACTGGCCTTCTCGATTGTCGCTCGTGCCCAGACTGGAAGCCCTAGGATTGATGTGCTCACGGTGAAGGGTACCATTAACCCGGTGCTGACCGACTACATAGAGCGAGGCATCGAACAGGCGGAAGATACCGGAGCCAGCGCCGTCATCATCCAGATGGATACCCCCGGCGGTCTGGACACCGCGATGCGCGATATTATCCAGAGCATTATCAACGCCCGGGTACCGGTGGTGGTCTACGTTTCTCCGGCCGGCGCCCGCGCCGCCTCTGCCGGCGCCTATATCACCCTTGCAGCCCACATTGCGGTCATGGCCCCAAACACAGCCATTGGCGCAGCGACACCGGTAGCGCTCGGCGGCGACGGCGAAGCCCAGATGTCCGAGGAAATGAAGCACAAAATTATCAATGACGCCATTGCCTATATCAGAGACCTCGCCTCAAGACACGGGCGCAACGCAGAATGGGCGGAGAAAGCTGTCCGCGATGGCAGCTCCGCTACCTCGCAGGAAGCGCTGACCCTGAACGTGGTCGATATGGTTGCTTCCGACCTTGATACACTGATAGCCCAGCTCAATGGACGAACCGTCACCCTCATTGATGGCCGTGAAATTACACTGGATACACAAGGTGCCGCCATCAATTACGTTGATATGCAACTTATTGAGGATTTGCTCTACACCATCGCCGACCCGAATATCGCCTATTTGCTGCTCAGCCTGGCGATGCTGGGCATTATGGTTGAAATCTTCAACCCGGGGCTTATCTTCCCGGGTGTGGTCGGCGCCATCAGCCTGCTGCTGGCTTTCTTCTCACTTGGCGTGCTTCCCGTCAACTGGGCCGGCGTGCTGCTTATCGCGCTGGCTTTTGGCCTCTTTGTCGGTGAAGTGCTGACAACTACCTTCGGTCTCTTCACTGCCGGAGGGGTTGTTTCGCTGGTCATCGGCTCGCTCATACTGTTTAAAGACGCCTCGCCGCTGTTCAGAGTGGACCCGTGGCTTATCGCCGCCGTTACCATTTCTATCACGGCCGTGTTCGCCTTTGTAATCAACCGGGCGATACACGCCCACCGCAAGCAAGCCGCCACGGGACGAGAAGAGCTGATTGGCAAACGTGCCGTCGTTAAAGAAGCGCTTGACCCGGAGGGCACGGTCTTTTACAAGGGAGAGCGCTGGGCAGCTATATCGGAGAAAGGTCGCATCGAGGCCAACGAAGAAGTGATTATCACTGCTGTGGATGGCCTTATACTGAATGTTGTGAGGAAAGAGTAAATGAGAATACCTTATATACAGATAGACCTCTGGTTGATAATCCTGGTGATTGTGGTGGTGGTGGCGTTCCTTGCCCTCGTCGTCGTTTACGGCATCCGTGCTCACCAGCAGCAGGTATCTGCTGGACGTGAAGAGCTTTTAGGCAAGGTCGCTGAAGTGACCGCTGTAATGGAGCCAAAAGGTTTGGTTCGCATTGAAGGTGAACAGTGGGCGGCAACGCTGGAGAAAGGAAGGGCTGAGCCCGGGGAGGAGGTGCTTATTACGAAGGTTGAAGGGTTAAAGTTGCGGGTAACCAAGAAAGAGTAAAGGAGGTGGATAAATGAACATAATTCTCATCGTCATCATTGCTTTTGCGGTACTGCTTGTTCTCTCCATGGCAATAAAAATTGTCACCGAGTTTGAACGCGGGGTAATCTTCCGGTTGGGAAGGCTGGTTGGCGCCAAAGGCCCAGGCCTGTTTCTAATCATTCCATTCGTTGACCGAATGGTAAAGGTTGACCTGCGCGTGATAACCATGGATGTACCGTCGCAGGAGGTCATCACCAAGGATAACGTGACCGTCAGGGTAAATGCCGTGGTCTACTTCCGCGTGGTTGACCCCGAGTCTTCCGTGGTCAAGGTGCTCGACCATATCCGGGCAACCTCCCAGATTTCACAGACGACCCTGCGCAATGTACTGGGGCAGTCTGAACTCGACGAGCTGCTGTCGCAGAGGGAGAAACTCAATCAGGCGCTGCAAAAAATCATTGATGAGCACACTGACCCCTGGGGCGTCAAGGTCAGCACCGTGGAAATCAAGGAAGTTGAACTTGCCGAAGAGATGAAGCGGTCTATGGCTGCGCAGGCTGAAGCGGAAAGAACAAGACGAGCCAAGATAATTCACGCCGAGGGTGAGCTTCAGGCATCGGAGAAACTGGCTCAGGCGGCACATATCATCGGCAGAGAGCCGTCGGCAATTCAGCTTCGCTTCCTCGCCACGCTTAGCGAGATAGCCAGCGAGAAAAACAGCACCATACTCTTCCCGATGCCGATAGAGTTCCTCAGGGCATTCGGTCGTCTTGCTCCAGGTACCAAAGAAGAGTCCAAATAGCAGTTAGCTGGCAAAGTTGTGATTCTGCTATTCAGAGTCGCCGGGGGTTCTAACCAGCGTTACGCAGGGTAACATCCCCGGCGACGATGCGGCTCAGATGGCCATCGCGGTGCTTCAGTAAGAGGCTCCCGTCTCTGGCCACGTCTTCCGCTACGCCTTCGAGCACCGTTTCTCCTGAAGCGACCCGAACTTTTTGACCCAGCGTTACCAGACGGTCACGCCACTCCCGATAAATGAGTTCCCCCCCTCCCAGAGAAAGGTATAGCTTCTCCATTTCAACGAGCAGGTGACGGATTATCTCCACGCGCGAAAGCTCTTTCCCCAGTTCGTCGTAAAGGCTCGTGGCCATAGCGGCTACCCCAGGAAAATCCTCCATCCTGATATTCACGTTGATGCCAATGCCAATAACGGCCCGCGCCACCCTGCTGCCCTTCAGTTCATTCTCAATCAGGATGCCACAGACCTTGCGCCCTTCAACCAGGACATCATTGGGCCATTTTAGCTGTGTTTCCAGGCCGGTGACAGTCTCAATGCTCCGCGCAACGGCCACAGAGGCAATCATAATGAGGTAAGGGAGCTGAGAGACATCGGGGTAGAGAACTACAGAAAGCGCGATGCTCCCTCGGGGTGACAGCCAGACACGCTTTGCCCGACCCCTCCCCACCGTCTGCTCTCCGGTGATTATCACGGTTCCTTCCGCAGCCATTTGCCTTGCTTCCTGCCTGGCTGCTAACATGGTTGATGAGTGTGACGGGAAATAGAGAACCCTCTGCCCAATGAAACGGGTTTCCAGCCCATCTTTTACCAGCTCCGGCGATAGTTCATCCATTACCATACCAGTTCCATATTGTTAATATAGGCAAGCCGCCGTTAGATAATATATCAAAAGCACCTGTCAGGACAATCCGGTCTACTAATATTGACAAACGAAAAGCGCTGTGATACTATTAATCTTGCGCTTGCATGGCGCATTAGCACTTTAACAACTGGATAGCGGAAGGAAGTTCAAGCCAAAACAGATAACAAATGGTCGGAGAGTTTGATCCCGGCTCAGGATAAACGCTGGCGGCGTGCTTAATGCATGCAAGTCGAACGGTCCTTCGGGACAGTGGCAAATGGGTGAGTAACGCGTAAGTAACCTGCCCCTAAGTGGGGGATAACTTCGGGAAACTGGAGCTAATACCGCATGTGATGGCCCTTCAACAGAATGGCTATTAAAACCTTCGGGTGCTTGGGGAGGGGCTTGTGTCCGATTAGCTTGTTGGTGAGGTAACGGCCCACCAAGGCAATGATCGGTAGCTGGTCTGAGAGGATGATCAGCCACACTGGGACTGAGACACGGCCCAGACTCCTACGGGAGGCAGCAGCA
>CBFDCY010000060.1:0-6512 GCA_965603425.1 uncultured Dehalococcoidia bacterium
CGCGATGTCAGACAGGTCTTTCAGCTCGATGCCAAAGCGCAGGTCAGGTTTGTCCGTGCCATAGCGGTCCATAACATCGGCGTAGCCGAAGCGCGGGAAAGGTTCAGTTATTTTCATATCCGGCTTTATGGTTTTTACGAGAGTGATAAACAGTTTTTCCAGCAAGTTTAAAATGTCCTCGTCTTCAACAAAGCTCATTTCCAGGTCGAGCTGGGTGAATTCAGGCTGACGGTCGGCCCTCGTGTCCTCATCGCGAAAACAGCGGGCAATCTGATAATATTTCTCCATGCCAGCGACCATCAGCAGTTGCTTGAGTTGCTGCGGCGACTGGGGCAGCGCATAAAACTTGCCGGCATGGACACGACTCGGCACCAGGTAGTCGCGGGCGCCTTCCGGAGTGCTCTTGATGAGTATCGGCGTTTCAATCTCAATAAAACCTTCCGCATCCAGAAAGTCGCGGATGAATTTCACCGCCTGGTGGCGGAGCATCAGGTTATACTGCATTCCGGCCCGCCGCAGGTCAAGGTAGCGATATCTGAGACGGAGGTTTTCCTCCACCTCCACATCTTCATTGATGTAAAACGGCGGGGTTCGGGAAGGGTTGAGAATCTCGGCGTCATGAGCAGTTATCTCGACCTCGCCGGTGGGCAATTTCAGGTTTTCCGTTCCCGGCGGACGCTTGGCCACCTCGCCGCTCACCCGCACCACAAACTCACTGCGCATCCGGTTGGCCACCTTGTGGCAGGACTCCGATATTTCCGGATTGAAAGCGACCTGAACAATGCCCTCCCGGTCACGGAGGTCAATGAAAATGAGGCCCCCATGATCCCGGCGCCGGTCCACCCATCCAGCCAGACTTACCGTCTGCCCGATATGTTCTTTTTTCAGTTCACCGCAACTGTGACTTTTCAGCAAGGCAAATTCCCTGAATCTATACTCTATCTTTTATACGATGGCTTTGACTGTTTCGACGATGTTATCTTCCTGCGGCAGCACCAGTTTCTCCAGCGAACGGTTGACCGGTATGATAACATCAGGTGTCGCTACCCGCTGTATCGGCGCGTCAAGATGGTCAAACGCCCGTTCCTGAACGAGGGCCGCAATCTCCGCGCCAACACCGCACGTCTTCATCGCTTCATGGGCAATAATGAGCTTCCCCGTTTTCTGCACTGAGTTAATTATGGTGTCAATATCCAGTGGACTGAGCGTTTGTGGGTCAACCACCTCGGCATCTATTCCCTCTTCGGCCAGTGTCTGAGCCGCATTCATTGTTTTCGGCAGCAGTGTTCCCCAGGCAACGATGGTGACGTCTTTTCCTTCCTTTTTGACCTCCGCTTCCCCCAACGGGATCACGTACTCCTTTTCCGGTACGGGCCCGCTCACGCCATAGAGAATCCCGGGTTCCAGGAAAATAACCGGGTTGGGGTCTCTGATTGCCGATTTCAGCAGCCCTTTGACGTCGTAAGGTGTTGACGGCATGACCACTTTCAAGCCGGGTACATGAACAAACCAGGCTTCAAAGCTCTGCGAGTGCTGCCCTCCCAGGCCAATGCCTCCTTCCGCGGGTGCCCTTATGACCATAGACACCTCGGGATGGCCCCCGGACAGGTAACGCATTTTGGCCGTCTGGTTGACGATTTCATCCATGCAGATGGTCATCCAGTCGACTCTCATTATCTCAGCTATCGGTCTCATTCCCGCCATTGCGGCTCCCAGCGCATAGCCAACAATCGCCGTTTCCGATATAGGTGTATCGAGCACACGCTCATCGCCGAACGCTTCATATATGCCTTTGGTGCTGCCAAAGCCACCACCCAGTACCCCTACGTCCTCTCCAATGAGAAATACCCTATCGTCTCGCGCCATCTCTTCTTTGATGGCTTCGGCTATCGCCTCACGATATAATATCTGTCGCTGTGGCATTTATTTTGCTCCTTCCTCGGCATAAACCCACGTGAAAGCCGTTTCCGGTTCGGGTTCGGGACTGTTCAGGGCAAATTCAGAGGCGGCATCAAATACCTTCTTGCATTCCGCATCGATTTGCTCCGCCGCCTCGTCGGTTAAATAACCCAGCTCTTTGAGCTTCAGGGCAAATATCTTTATCGGGTCCTTTTTTTCTGCCCAGTCCTCGACTTCACCATCGGGTCGATAATCGGAGCCACCTGGCATCTGGTCCATGCGCATGCTGTGGCCGCGCAAACGGTAGGACACAGCCTCAATCAGGCTGGGGCCGTCGCCTTTCCGCGCTCTGTCAGCGGCGATTTTCACCGCTTCATAAACGGCAATCACGTCAGTACCATCAACCCGATACCCTGGCATACCATAAGCGGCGGCCCGGGCAGAGATGTCAAGATTGGCACAGGCTTTACTCTGGGGCATGGACAAGCCGTATTGGTTGTTAGTGCAAACAAACACCGTGGGTATCTTCCACAACCCTGCCAGATTCAACCCTTCGTGAAAAGTCCCCCGGTTCGCCGCCCCGTCACCAAAAAAGGCGAGGCATATCTGTCCGGTTTTACGCTTTTTAATGGCCAGGCCTACCCCTCCGGCAATATTAATACCACCACCTACAATGCCATTGGTACCCAGGATTTGCCGGCCAAAATCAGAAAGGTGCATTGAGCCGCCTTTACCTCCGGTGCAACCGGTTGCCTTGCCAAGCACCTCGGCCAGTATGATGTTTATATCCGCGCCTTTGGCCAGCAGGTGCCCGTGGGCGCGATGGGTGGAGATGATGTAATCTTTTTCCCCCAGAGCACTGCATGACCCCACGGCCACCGCCTCCTCACCGATGGAAACATGTCCGGTGCCGGGTACAAGCCCTTGTTTAGAAAATTCCGTAAGACCCTCTTCAAAATATCGGATAGTAAGCATCCTACGATACATGTCCAGGAGTGCTTCTTTTGTCAGTGGCATATTATCTCCTTTTAATTAAGAATTGAACTCGTTTCTTGCTGGTGATAATTTCAAGGATATGCCTGATGGCTTCTTTTGAAAGATACCATAATTTACTTTACTCGTCAAAATGGTGAGGTTCATTTGAAATGTCCCGTTGCCTTTTATTAATATAAAGATACTTACCGGTCGACGAAGGCAGTTTATATAGAATACATCTTCAACCTGAAGGTTAAACCACTTGTTACGTAACAGCAGATTCGGCGCAATTTTCCGTCAGTGGGGAGGAGGAACGGCCTCACTGTTCACTTATACCCACTTCAGCCAAGACCTGTGCTGCGGGTTACTGACGGCATTGCTGCCTTTAATTAAAGAAGGCCTGGGATTGACCTATCTGCAATCCGGCCTGCTGCTTTCCGCTTATACCATCACTTCCGGCTTTTCTCAGGTTTCCGGGGGATGGCTCGGTGACCGGTTAAGGCGAAGTACCGTGATTGCGGTGGGGTTGGGTGGTGTTGGACTGACTACAATCGCCGTTGGGCTCAGCCCATCATACTATCCAATGCTTTTTATTCTCATCATTATGGGCATTCTTGCCGGTGGCTATCATCCTTCGGCAGTGACGATGCTCTCCGGCTATTTTGAGGAATCGCGGCGAGGCAGGGTGATTGCACTTCATATGGTAGGCGGCAGCATCGGCTTTTCAATGGGTCCCCTTCTGGGGGGATTAATCGCGGAATCACTGGGATGGCGCTTCGCTTTTATCATACTAAGCTTTCCCGCCATATTCGCCGTCCCTCTAATATTGAAAAAATTCACCCTCATCGAAAAAACTGCCGGCATCATGTCCTTGCGGCAAACTTCGAGGAAAGAGTCAGGTCAAATACAGACAGGCGCTAGAAGAGTTAATGTAATTCAGGCGCTGCGACCTATTGCCGCCATCCTGTTCTTATGCGTGTCCATGCAGCTTATCGCCGGTATTGCCATGTCCTTTGCTCCGCTGTACCTCGTGGACAAGCACGGCGTTACCCCAGCCTTTGCAGCGGTGCTGGTGGGGATTCTAAGATTTGGCGGCATAGCTGGCAGTCTATTTGGTGGCTGGCTTTCGGACCGGTGGGGTAGAAAACCGGCTATCTTCCTTTCACTTGTGGCTACCGGCCCCGTCCTGTATTTGCTCACCATACTCCCGTATAACGCTGGGTTTGTCGTAATTCTGGTTGCCTTCGGCATGTTCCGGTATATGACTCAGGCAACAATGCAACCGTATGTAATGGATAGTGTTCCGCCATATCTCAGGGCAACGGCCTTTGGCATTTATTTCGGCATGGCGATGGAAGGTCAGAGCCTGATTCAACCCGTGGCCGGACATTTCATGGATGTTTACGGGATTAGCAGTATCTTTACCGTTATTGCCCTGGTAAGTGCGGGGCTGTCTCTGGTGACGCTGCTTTTAGCGAAGAGGGCGTAAAGATTCTGTTCACTGGTGAGTCTTCTTCACATAGACTTTGATTTCCCCATCCGCCTCCTCCACCCCAACAAATTCATGACCGGTGGTCTGGCACCAGGCAGGCATGTCCTGTTTTATACCTTTATCATCAGCGATAACTTCCAGGACTTCTCCCGGCTTCAAATCTTTAATCTTTTCCGATGTTTTAACTATAGGCATCGGGCAGTAAAGGCCTACACAATCGAGCGTCTTATCTGCCTTCATTGCTTACTCCTTACCTAGATGAAGAGGGTTATCTTTGATTCACGCGCTTCATTCAGGAAAAAGGCGGCGCCGGCCAGGCTGGCAATGTTTTCACGGAAAGCATCTTTCTCTGAAAGTCCCATCACTCCACAGGTGGTGCTGCACGGGACTAATTTCACTCCCATCTCCTGCGCCATGGTTATCATTTCGTCAAGGGATGGGATATTAACATCTTTCATCAGTTTCTTCATCATCCACGTGCCCAGGCCGAACATGTTGAAGCGAGAGAGTTTCAGTCTTTTGCTGCCGCCGCGGTTCATGAAGTTCAGCATCTTCCTCATCAGGCCCCGACTTCTGATTTTGCCCTCGTTTTTCTTGATGATGTTCAGCCCCCAATACGTAAAGAACATGTTTACTTCCATTCCCATGCTGGCCGCCGTGGTCGCCAGCGTGAATCCCGCCAGAGCATGGTCCAAATCGCCGCTGAACATGACTATGGTCAGTTTATCTTTCTCGTCGGCCACTTCAATTCATACCTCGGCGTCTTCGCCTTTAACCTCAGCGCCACAATAGGGGCATTCCTTCTTATCACGAGGAACCGGTTTCCGGCATTGAGGGCAGTAGAAGACGACAATCCCGCATTTCTGACAGTAGGCACCGTCAGGCACCATCATCTCTTCCTCACAGTACGGACAGAAAAGCCGCTTTTTTTTCTGCTGCTCTGCCATTATTTCTTCCCCCCTTTTGCCTGTTTCTCCAAATAATCATCAATCGCCTTGTTCAGGGCCTGCGCTCCCAGATTAGAGCAGTGAAACTTGTTCTTGGGCAATCCTTCGAGTTCGTCAGCCACCCGCTTAGGGGTAATTTCTCTTGCTTCATCCAGCGTTTTCCCCATCGCCATCTCACTGACCATACTGGAAACAGCGATAGCCGCCCCGCAGCCAAAGGTCTTGAACTTCACGTCTTCCAGTCGATTGTCTTTCACCTTTATGTAAAACGTCATCATATCCCCGCACACCGGGTTACCTATCTCTCCAACGCCGTCCGGGTTCTCTATTTCACCGACGTTGCGGGGGTTCATGAAGTATTCCATTACTTTTTCGTTGTATATCGGCATATCATGCGCCTCCTTTGCCTGTTTTGCTGAACTTTGCATACAGTGGTGACATCTGCCGCAGTCTTTCGACAATCGGCGGCATCACCTCAAGTACATAATCCACATCTTCTTCAGAATTGTCAATGCCAAAGGTAAAAAGGACAGACCCCTGCGCCAGTGCGTGGGGCAGGCCCATGGCGATTAGCACGTGTGAGACTTTGAGCGCCCTAGAGGTGCACGCCGAGCCACTGGTGACCGCCACTCCCTGGCTGTTGAGGAGCATGAGCATGCCTTCTCCCTCTATGAATTCCACGCAGAAACTGGCATTGCCCGGCAGCCTGTTTTCCGGGTGACCGGTAACCACTACGTGTCCGATTCGTTCCGGTAGCCCGGTAAGAAGACGGTCGCGCAAGTGGCTTAAGTGTTTAACACGGGCTGCCATACTCTCTTTCGCCAGCTCCGCCGCCTTTCCCAGCCCCGCGATGGCCGGTATGTTCTCGGTACCGGCGCGGCGCCCCCTCTCCTGAATTCCACCGTCAAGGAGAGGTATAATACGCACCCCTTTGCGCACATATAGCGCACCGACACCCTTGGGCCCGTAAAACTGGTTTCCCGCCAGGCTCAGGGCATCGATACCCAATTCTTTCACGTCAACCGGTATTGTCCCGGCGCTGGCAATAGCGTCGGTGTGAAACGGTATACTATTTTCTTTTGCTACTGTGGCAATTTCCTTGACCGGCTCTATGGTGCCCACCTCGCTATTGGCGTGCATGATGGAAATGAGAACCGTATCCTTGCGGATTCGCTTTCGCACTTCATCCGGGTCAATCA
>CBFDCY010000061.1:0-6272 GCA_965603425.1 uncultured Dehalococcoidia bacterium
TGCATTCCGCACGAGTAACATTCGCCAAAACGACAGTCCGGCGTCTCTTTGCCCTCCGTCGCGGAGCGGAATTCCTTCTTCAAAAAGGCAGTTGAAACCCCGGGGTCGATATGCGCCCAGGGAAGTAGTTCGTCAAGGGAACGCTCGCGGCGTGCGTAGAAGGCGGGGTCAAGGCCGCTCTCGGCGAGAGCACGCTGCCAGTTCTCATAATTGAAATGTTCGTTCCAGGCGTCGAATTTGGAGCCAAGTTTCCAGGCACGGTGGATTACCGTACTCAGGCGCCGGTCGCCGCGTGATATGACGGCTTCCAGAAGACTTGCCATCGGGTCCTGCCAGGACAGCTTCGCTCCCAGCCGCCGCAGCCCCTGCCTCAAAATTTCCTGGGTTTTGTTTAAATGAGCCTCATCTGCCTGGGCTACCCACTGGAAGGGGGTGTGTGGCTTGGGCACGAAAGTGGCCGCGCTGACCCTGAGGCCCGGCAACTTTCCGTTCACCTGTTTTCCCACGGTACGGATTTTTTCCACCAGCCGGACAATCTCATCGACATCTTCGTCGGTCTCGGTAGGCAGGCCCAGCATGAAGTACAGTTTCATGCCCGTCCAGCCCCGCTCAAAGGCGATAGCGGCCGTTTCCAGAAGTTCGTCTTCCGGAATGTTCTTGTTGATGACCCGGCGCAGGCGCTCGCTGCCGGCTTCGGGGGCAAAGGTCAATCCCGTCCGGCTGCGGGCAGGGAGCGCGCCCATCAAGCGGACGGAGAAACGGCTGATGCGCAGGCTGGGTAGCGAAAGGGCAAGGTTAGGGTACTGGGCTGCTAGACTGGCGACCAGCTCATCGAGACCGGCATAGTCGCTGCTGCTCAGTGAGACCAGGGATATTACGTCGTAGCCACAGTGTCCGATGATTTCTGCCGCTGCCGTGAGCACTTCTTCCCGGGGGCGCTCCCGTACCGGGCGGTAGATAATGCCGGCCTGACAGAAGCGGCAGCCACGACTGCACCCCCGCTGTATCTCTATGGCGCCGCGGTCGTGCACGACCTCGATGTACGGGACAACAGGGCTTGTCACTGGAGGGGGCAGCCTGGTTATGATGCGCCGCTGGATGCGGGGTTTTGCTTCCGGGACGTTCGGCGTGAAGCTCTTCAAACGGCCATCAGCCTGATATTCAACGTCATACAGGCCGGGAACATAGATGCCCGGAATGGCGGCCGCCTGCCGCAGGAAATCGCTCTTTCGGGTGCCGCCCGCCTTCTTCCATTCGCGGTAAACATCCAGAAATTCAAGGGTTACCTCTTCCCCGTCACCGATGACAAAGAGGTCGATGAAGTCGGCCATCGGTTCCGGATTCAGCACGCAGCCGCCCCCGGCGATGACCAGCGGATGGCTCTCATCCCTTTCCGCGGCGAGGACGGGTATGTGGGCCAGGTCGAGCATATTCAGTACGTTGGTATAGGTGAGCTCATAGCCGAGGGAGAAGCCGATGATATCAAAATCCCGGAGCGGGCGCCTGGATTCAAGGCTGAAGAGGGGGATATCCTTTTCCCTCATGGCGGCTTCCATATCCACCCAGGGGGCAAAGGCGCGCTCGGCAAGCACGTCTGGCTGGCGGTTGAAAAGGTCATAGAGGATGGGCAGGGCGATATTGGACATACCGATTTCATAGACATCGGGATAGCTGAGGGCGATTTTTATCGGCGTGCTGTCCCAGTCCTTGACAATGCTGTTCCACTCGCCGCCCGTATAGCGTCCCGGCCGGGTCACCTTGAGCAGTATGTCATCCAGATAATTCAAAACATTTCCCTTTGCGGCAAAAAAGTCCCTTCTATTTTAAGAGCGGAAACAGGAAAGGTAAAGGGTCAGTTAAATAATTATCCCCTCCCTCTTACTAAAACCTTAAGGAGGGAGGGGGTAATTGCTGATTTCGATTATAGATTATACCTCGCGGAACTCGCCTTCCACGGCGCCTTCGCCTTCCTCACCACCTCCGTCGCCACCGCCTTCCTGTTCTGGAGGTGCCTCGCCTTCTGGTGGCGGGGGCTGCTGCTGGTATACCGCGGCGCCGACTTTCTGCATCATCTCGTTTAGCTCCTGGCTTGCCTTCTGGATGGCCGCAACGTCGGAGCCCTGCAGCGCCGAGCGCACTTCGGAAATCTTGGCTTCCACCTCCTGGTTCAGCTCGGCCGGTATCTTGTCCTTGTTGTCGCGGAGGGTCTTCTCGGCGGTATAGGCGAGGGTATCGGCCATATTGCGTGCTTCCACTTCCTCGCGTCGCTTGTCGTCTTCCGCCGCGTGCATTTCCGCATCTTTCTGCATCTTGTCTATTTCTTCCTTGTTCAGGCCGCTGGAGGCGGTGATGGTTATCTTCTGCTCGCGGCCGGTACCCTTGTCCGTCGCCTTTACATTGAGGATACCGTTGGCATCAATGTCGAACGTGACCTCAATCTGGGGCAGGCCGCGTGGTGCCGGCAGGATGCCATCGAGGATAAAGCGACCCAGCGTGCGGTTGTCAGTGGACATCGGCCGTTCGCCCTGAAGAACATGGATATCAACGCTCGGCTGGTTGTCCGCGGCGGTGCTGAAAATCTGGCTCTTGGAGGTGGGGATGGTGGTGTTGCGCGTGATGAGAGAGGTGGCCACACCGCCCAGGGTCTCGATGCCCAGGGTCAGCGGGGTAACATCAAGCAGCAGGACTTCTTTCACCTCACCCTTGAGCACACCGGCCTGAATTGCCGCCCCGATGGCAACGACCTCATCCGGATTCACTCCCTTATGCGGTTCCTTGTTGAAGAACTGCTTCACCTTTTCCTGCACCAGTGGCATTCTGGTCTGCCCGCCGACGAGGATGACCTCATTAATTTGCGCATTTGTCTTGCCGGCGTCTTCCAGTGCCTGCTTGCACGGTCCCAGGGTTTTCTCGACAAGGTCCATAACCAGTTGCTCCAGCTTGGCCCGCGTAAGCGTATAGCTCAGGTGTTTCGGGCCGCTGGCGTCTGCGGTAATGAAGGGCAGGTTGATTTCTGTCTGCTGGACAGTGGAGAGTTCAACTTTCGCCCTCTCGGCAGCTTCCTTCAGGCGCTGCAATGCCATCTTGTCCTGTTTGAGGTCGATTCCCTGGTCGCGCTTGAACTCGTCACTGAGCCAGTCCATAACGCGCTGGTCGAAATCGTCGCCTCCGAGGTGGGTATCCCCGGCGGTTGATTTGACCTGGAAAGTACCCTCGCCGATTTCGAGGATTGAGATGTCAAAGGTGCCGCCGCCCAGGTCGTAGACGGCAATCGACTCCTCTCCCTTCTTGTCGAGACCGTAGGCCAGCGATGCTGCCGTGGGCTCGTTTATAATGCGCAGCACGTTCAGTCCGGCGATGGTGCCGGCATCCTTGGTAGCCTGTCGTTGCGCATCATTGAAGTAGGCGGGGACGGTGATAACGGCATCGGTCACCTGTTCGCCGAGGTAGGCCTCGGCATCCGCCTTTATTTTCTGCAGAATCATGGCGGAAATCTCTTCGGGCCGATACTCCTTGTCTCCCATCTTTACTGTGGCTTCGTTGTTCTTGCCTTTAGTTACATTGTAAGTCTTGCGCTTGGCGTCCTCTTCCACGGGTAGTTCGCGCCCGATGGGCTCTCCCCATTTGCGCCCCATAAATCGCTTTATGCTGTAGATGGTGTTATCCGGGTTAACGATAGCCTGGCGCTTGGCGATCTGTCCGACCAGACGTTCTCCGGTCTTGCTTACGGCCACTACCGATGGGATAAGGTTGCCGCCCTCGGCCGATGGTATGACCACCGGCTCGCCGCCCTGCATCACCGCCACTTCGCTCATCGTTGTTCCAAGGTCAATGCCAACAGCTCTTCCCATATTATTCATCCTCCTTATCCATGTCTTCTCCATTGCCCACCACGACCATGGTTGGGCGGACAACTTTGTCATGCAATTGGTAACCCTTGCGTATTTCCTCTATAATGATTCCTTCCCTGCCTTTCTCCTGTCTCACCGCTTCATGAAGGTTGGGGTCAAATGGTTTCCCCAGCGCTTCAATTTGGGTGAGCCCCTGCGCTTCCAGCACGGCGCTTAACTTACGATAAATGAGTTTGACACCGTCTACCCAGGCGGCGCTGGACAGTTTGGCCGGCACGTGCTCAAGTGCCCTCTCCAGGTCATCCAGGACTGGTAATAGTTCGAGCAAGAGGCCGGCATTGACAAATCGGGAGAATTCCCCTCGCTCCTGCTCGCTGCGCCGCTTGAAATTTGTGAAATCGGCCTGCGCACGCTGCCAGCCGGCCAGGTTGGCTTCCGCCTTTGCCTGTTCCTCGGCCAGCGCCTGCCGCAGGCTTTCCATATCCTCGCTTTCAACGAGCTCTGGTGCCGTATCCATGTTCGGTTTTTCTTCTTCTTCCGATGTCATCATAATCTATCTTACTTTATTCCTTGAAATTCGCCTATGACTTAAGTCATGAAATCGCCGGACGGCTTCAGTAGAGTCCAGACATCAACTCGCTCAATATCTTTGACAGATAATTCACAGAGGGAATGGTATGCGCGTAAGGCATTCGGGTGGGGCCAAGAACGCTGACCGTGCCCGCCGCCTCGTTGGAGATACCGTACTTGCCGGTTACGATACTGTAGTTGTAAAAGATTTCGTCCTCGTTTTCCCTGCCGATGGTAACGGTAACCTTCTGGCTTTCCAGCTCTTTCGGAATGATTGTCTTGATAAGGCGGCGCTTTTCCACCAGTTCCATAAGCCCGCGCATTCTATCGTTGCGTGTGAACTCGGGCTGACCGAGCATGAAATGAAACCCGTCGAGATACGGTTCTTCATATTCTTGCTCATCCTCGTCCTGCATCGTATGGCTTAAAACGTCCTTGATCTGGTTCTCGGTTGGGGAAAACTCGCTTTCTTTCTCCATAATTTGTTCCCGGCTCAGCCCTGAGAACGCCGTATTGAACTTATTTGCTATCATGGTCAGGCTTGATTGGGGGACGGTCTCATCAAAGGTGATTAATTGCTCCTTAACCCTGGCGCCGTGAAGGACAAGAACCATAAGCACCACGGTGTCCTGCAAGGACAGCAACTCCATATGCTTGAACCGACAGCCCGCCGGTCGGGGAGTGGTGATGACTGCCATATTCTGTGCCTGCTGGGCCAGTAGCGTGGCCGCCAGGCTCAACCACTTCTCCAGGTCCCGTTCAACCTGGTGGAAAAGGTGGCTGAACAACCGCTGCTCTGATTCAGAAAGCGAAATATCTTTGAGCGATTCCACATGGAAGCGGTAGCCTTTATCCGAAGGCACACTGCCGGCGGAGTGGTGGGCGCGGATTATGTACCCCTCGTTTTCCAGGTGCGACATCTCGTTGCGGATGGTGGCTGAGCTCACTCCCAGCGCTGGTTCTAGGGCAATGCTCTGGGAAGGTACCGGCACTGCCTGGTCAATATACTTTGACACAATCAGGTTCAGTATGGTTTCCGAACGCGGTGATATCATCTTTAACTCCAATTAGCACTCTAAGCCCGAGAGTGCTAATCATTTATAATTTAGCATTTTACCCTTAAATTGTCAAGTTTAAAGGGCAGATAGCGCGATTGTTTCTTCCTTGACCGTAAGGCCTGCTTGTGATATATTTGGCAGGATGGATATTAACTGGTTGGGCCATTCGTGTTTTCGCCTCAGAGGCAAACAGGCTGCCATAATCACCGACCCCTTTCCACCGGATTTAGGCTACACGCTCGGTAAACCGACAGCTGACATTGCCACGATAAGCCATCAGCATCCTTCCCATTCTTATGGTAAGGGCATAGATGGCGAGCCAAAGATAATCAACGGTCCCGGAGAATATGAAATTAAAGGGGTCCTGATAATTGGCATCGCGACCTTTCACGATGCCAATGGAGGGAAAGAAAAGGGGAAAAATACTGTCTACCTGATAGAGATTGATGGAATCACGGTATGTCATCTCGGAGACCTGGGCCATGTGCTCACCACAGAGCAGGTGGAGGAAATTGACGATGTGGACGTGCTTCTCCTCCCAGTGGGTGGAGGTGCCACCATTAATGCTTCCACGGCAGCTGAGGTGCTGCGCCAGATTGAGCCCAGAGTGGTTATCCCCATGCATTATAAAACGCCGGTACTTGAGCGGGAACTGGGTCCGGTGGACAGCTTTCTTAAAGAGATGGGAATAGAGCGTCCGGCCTCCCAGCCGAAGCTTTCCCTCAACCCTTCAAACCTCCCCCTGAGCACACAGGTATTTCTGCTTGATTACTGAAAAAGAGGCTTGAATCTG
>CBFDCY010000062.1:0-6235 GCA_965603425.1 uncultured Dehalococcoidia bacterium
GTCAGGGTCAAATCCACCGCGCCGATATTTTCCTCCATTTGCTTTATCGAGGTGGCGCCGCAGATGACGGAGGTAATCGCTTTGTTATTCAGTATCCAGGCAAGAGCAAACTGAGGCATGCTCCGCCCGTGCTTCTCGGTGATTTCCTTGATACGGGCGACCGCCTCAAAGTCACTGGCCTGCCAGTAGCGGCCGCTGTACACCGTGCCCATCATTTTATTGCCGAACCGCGAACCTTCGGGCGGAGGCTTGTTCGGGTCATGCTTGCCGGTAAGCAACCCGCCGGCGAGCGGATTATAGACGCACACGCCAATCCCCTCGTTGACGCAAAACTCCAGCATCTCATCCTCGATATCCCTGGTTATCAGGCTGTATGGCGGCTGTGCGCAGTCATATCGCGCCAGGTTCAGCGCATCACTCACCCAGAGTGCTTTGCAGAGTTGCCAGACAAGGTAGTTGGAGCAAGCGATATAGCGCACCTTCCCCTGATGAACCAGGTCATCCAGCGCGCGCAGTGTCTCATCGATAGGCGTGGCGTGGTCCCACCGGTGAGTGTAGAAAATATCGATATAGTCCGTCCCCAGCCGGCGCAGGCTGCCTTCCACGCCATCCATAATATGCCGCCGCGATGTGCCGATATCGTTCACCGTCGGACCTGACTTCCAGCCGCCTACCTTGGTGGCCAGCACCACGTCATGCCGCACTCCCTTTAGCGCTTTGCCCACGATTTCCTCGGTCAGACCGTTGACATACTGGTCGGCAGTATCGACAAAGTTGATTCCGGCATCCAGCGCCCACTTTATCAGCCTGGCAGCTTCCGCTTCATCTATCTGATTACCATAGGTCATCGTGCCCAGACAGATTTCAGATACCATCAGTCCGGTCCGGCCCATTCTCCGGTATTTCATAGCCATATTCCCCCTTTTTTCACACCCGTGTTTTGTGCTCCATTTTAGCACCAATCTAGCCCGGCAACAATATTTTCATCGATTCCCCATGGAATTGACAACGAAAGGTTGAAGCGATAAGATAACGGAAGCCGCGCATATTTCTAGCTTCAGAATCAGCCATTGCGCTAAGGAGGACATTATGCCCAGAGCTATGGTGAACGGCGTTAATCTATACTACGAAGTTACCGGGGAGGGCTTCCCTCTGGTCCTAAGCCACGAGTTCGCGGGAACGTGCAAGAGCTGGGAGCCTCAGGTGAGATTCTTCTCGCGTCGCTACCAGGTTATCACCTACAACCAGCGCGGTTTTCCTCCGTCGGACGTACCGCAAAAAGCCTCCGACTACTCACAGGACATACTCATTGAGGATCTGTACCAGTTGCTGCGCTACCTCGGCATAAAACAAGCGTACGTGGGCGGCTGTTCCATGGGCGGCAATGTCGCCCTCAATTTCGGCATCGCTCACCCGGAAATGACCAGGGCCCTGATTATGGTTGCCAGCGGCGCCGGCACCACCGGGCGGGATACATTAGTGCCTTCCCTGGAAGACTTGGCACGGCAGCTCGAAGCGGCGGGATGGAAAACAATGGCCGAACAGTATGCTCAAGGCCCAAGCCGCATCCAGTATAAGCGGAAGGACCCGCACGGCTGGCAGGAGTTTGTCGATGACCTCGCCGCCCATTCCAATGAAGGTTCAATTCACCTGATAAACGAGGTCATTATCAAGCGGCCTCTGGTTTCCGAACTCGAGGCAGAACTCAAAAAGCTGAAAATACCGGCACTCATCATGATTGGTGACGAGGATGAGTGGTGCATCGACCCGGCGCTGATAATGAAAAAACATATGCCTAGGGCTGGATTGCTCGTTTTTCCCCAGTCCGGCCATGTTATCAATCTGGAAGAGCCGGACATCTTCAATCGGGCGCTGCTCGATTTTCTCACCGCCGTCGAGTCAGGGAAATGGGTGGTACGCTGAATTAGACATATCCGCCAGTGAGAGCAAATGATGGAAAGTGCGCATCCTCGTCGGCCTATTGAACGTAACATCGCCATGGAGCTGGTGCGCGCCACCGAGGCGGCATCAATGGCCGCCGCCCGCTATCTGGGCAGGGGCAATAAGGAACTGGTGGACCAGGCAGCGGTGGATGCCATGCGCTTTGCTCTGGGATTTGTCAGCATGGATGGCATCGTGGTCATCGGCGAGGGCGAGAAAGACGAAGCGCCCATGCTCTATATCGGCGAGCGCATTGGCAACGGCGCGGATTTGAAGGTCGATATTGCGGTCGACCCGGTAGATGGCACCACGCTGGTAGCCAATGGCCTTCCCGGAGCCATCTCTGCCGTAGCGCTTTCGGCGCAGGGTACCATGAACTGCCCGCGGCAATTTGTCTATATGAACAAAATCGTTACCGGGCCGGAAGCCAGGGACGTAATCGATATCGATGCGCCGACCGAGGAGAATCTGAAAAATATCGCCCGCGCTAAAAAACGAAATGTATCGGACCTCACGGTGGTGGTCCTGGACAGGCCGCGCCATGAGCAGCTTCTATCGGAAATCAGAAACGTGGGCGCACGGGTAAAGTTAATCCCTGCCGGCGACCTGGCGGCGGGCATCCAGGCTGCCCTGCCCGAGACAGGGGTGGATGTTCTGATGGGTATCGGCGGTACACCAGAGGGCGTGCTCACGGCTGCGGCATTACACTGCATTGGCGGTGTGATTCAATGCAAAGCCTGGCCGCGTGATGAGAAAGAGCGGGATGCAGCCCTGGCAGCCGGTCTTAACCTCGACAAAGTCTATTATACCGAGGACCTGATAAACAGCGAAGACGTGTTTTTCGCCACCACCGGGGTCAGCAGCGGTGAGCTATTGAAGGGCGTCCGCTACTTCAGTGGCGGCGCTGCCACCCAGTCCCTGGTCATGCGCTCCAGTTCCGGCACTGTCCGCTGGGTTGACGCCACCCATAACTTCGACCGACTGGACAAGCTGAGGTCTATCGAGCTCCCTTAAAGGGCATTATGGCCGCAGCTATGCCGGATACGGCGGTTATTCGACCACGTATTTCTTTACCAGCTCTACGGTATTGACCACGTCAAGTTTCTGAAAAAGGTAGCTAAAGCGCTCTTCCAGCGCTTTCCCAATCTCTTTCAGGTTGTCTGCGGGCATGCCCCACATCTCTTTCTTGAAATCGCCAAAGGCTTTCTTGCGCGTTTTATACAGGAACTGTTCCTCGGTATCGCCCGACTTCCTCTCGTCGCTGTACTGCTCAAGCAGATGCGTGTTTATTTTCTTCATCAATTCCTGAGGGAAATGGGGACTATCGTAGATGATATTCTGAAAGCCGGTGGCCAGATGGACCTCCACAGTGCCAGTCTCCGGGAACAGATGAAAAGCCTCATCAGGCAACGTGGAAGCACCGTGCTGCACGGCACCACCCATGCCATACTCCTCACGGGCTGCCTTGGAAAGTTCCCTCAGGGTATCAAAATCAAGCTCCACGCTGGCGATTCCCCCATCCGGTAGGACTACCCCGCCATGCGTCGTTCCGGTCTGCACGCTGATTTTGGAGATTCCCCTGACATTCGGCCCCAGCAGAACAAGATAACCGCTCATAAACACCCGCAGGTCTTCCACCGTGCTGTTCTGTTTGCCCACCTCCCCGATTTCACCACCGACGGAAACGGTAACCCCTGACGGCTCTATACTGCGGATGAAGCCGGTCATTTCCGCGGTGACACGGCAGTTCTCCGCCTGTTGCTGTTCCAGACTTTCTTTTTCTATATCAACCAGCGTGGAGGCATCAATATCGATATTCAGAAAGCCAGCGCCAACCGCCTCTTTGATTAATGCCTTCATGCCCTCTATTTCCTGCCCCGGGTCGGTGCTGTATCTCTTCTGGTTCATCTGAAAATGGTCGCCCTGTATGAAAACAGGCCCCTGAAATCCCTCTTTGATGGCCGCCGCCAGTAGGCAGGTGACGTACTCTGCCGGCCTCTGTTTGGTATAGCCCATTTCCGAGCGTGCAATCTCAAAGATAAAGGCGCCGACCTTATGCTTCAGCGCCGCACGAAAAACAGCCTTTGCTACCTCATAGGTCATACCCCGGACGTTTATTGCCGGGACAGTTTTATTGTGGTAGGCGCCTTTGCCAGCGGCATCATACAGCCCCTGAATGCTTGCCGGATAAATGCCCTGCCCTGCCGCCAGTTCCCGAATCTGCCGTCGGTTCTCATCCCTCACCGGCTCATCGGCGCTGAAAACCGCCTGCTCCACCAGGCCATCAATCCTATCACCAGTTATTGACGCGCTCATAATTTAACACCTCGTTCTCTTCACCTGAAAATGCTCCGGCGTCCGCTGTACCGCTCCATATCATAGTGTTTCTCAATGTCTACATAGCTCGTCCGACCGATGACCCTGTCCATCGGACAGGCGGTAACCTCACCGTTTCGATAACATACCATCTTGCCGAAATCTCCGGTCACAATCAAGTCAACCGCAGCAATGCCGAAATACCGTCCCATTCTCCGGTCATAGGCGCAGGGAGCGCCGCCGCGCTGCAGATGGCTGAGAACAACGCTCCTCGTCTCCACTTCAGTACCTTTGTAGATTTCCCTGGCCAGGTAATCGCCAACCCCGCCCAGCATCTTGTGACCAAAACCGTCCACTTCTCCCTGCCTGACGAACTCCTGGTACCCAATGGGCTTGGCTCCCTCAGCGACGATGACAATCTCGTAACGGCTTCCCGCCTCTCTCCCCTCCATGAGCAGTTCATTTACCCTCTCCATGGAGAAATCACACTCCGGAATGAGTATGATGTAGGCGCCGCAGGACTCACCACCCTCCAGAGCCAGCCAGCCGGCATGTCTCCCCATCGTCTCTACCACGAATATCCGGCGGTGTGACCCCGCCGTGGTTCTCAGCCGGTCCACTTCCTCGGTAATCACACTCACTGCGGTTTCAAAGCCTAGCGTGTAATCCGTTTCAACAAGGTCTTTATCAATGGTCTTGGGAATGCCCACCACGTTAACGCCTTCCTGCGCCAGCTTGCAGGCCACGCCGAGCGTATCATCACCCCCGATAGCAATCAGAGCCTCCAGCTTTAACTTTTCAATGTTTTTCATTACCAGTTTGGAGCGGTCATCCCTGGGGTTGTAAGGATTGGTCCGGGAGGTCCCCAGCATAGTGCCACCGTATCTGTCCCAGGTTCTTACTTTCTGCTCATCCAGGTCGGTGATATAGCCATCCTTTTCAGCATCGGCACCCGCTTCGAACATAAGGCCGCTCCAGCCGTTCCTGATGCCGAGCACCTCGTACTGGACCCCTCTTTCCGATTCCAGCCGCTTGTCCGCAGCGGTCTTGACCGCCCATTTGATGGCCGGATTAAGGCCGGCGCAGTCGCCGCCGCCGGTGAGTATACCGATTCTCTCTTTCGCCATGGTATTTATAGCTTATAAATTTCACTCCCTGCTGTCAAATGGTAACAGCAACTCCAAAACGTTGACAAGTAAATAACAGACAAAATAAAATACTCACCAACCGCAACGAGGAGGAGCGCCGGAATGAAAATTACCAAAGTTGAAGCCATTGAACTGCGTCTGCCGGAGAAAGAAGTTTCCGAGGCCAAGTATTCATCAGCGCAGGACGCGGTCATTGTTAAAGTCCATACCGATGAAGGAATAGTCGGCATCGGCGACTCTTATTCCCTGCCTCACGTGGTAAAAGCAATGGTAGAAGCGCCCCTGAGCGGAGCCAGCGCCACCGGCCTGGCCCGTCTAATAATCGGCATGAACCCGCTGGACATCAGGCCCATCAACCACCTGCTCCAGGCCCGCAATATCAGGCTGGGGCGCCGCGGTATCATCTGTCACGCCATCGCCGCCATTGACATTGCCCTGTGGGACATCGCCGGCAAGTACTATAACCAGCCGGTCTACCAGCTGCTGGGTGGCGCCTTTCACAAGCAGCTGCGCGCCTATGCCAGCATCCTCTTCGGGCCCGACGGCAAGACAACGGCTGAAATCGGGAAGAGATGGGTGGACGAGGGGTTCACCGCGGTGAAGTTCGGCTGGACGCCGATGGGGCAGAGTGAGAAGCTGGACCTGGAACTCGCGGAGGGGGGACGGCGGGGCGTTGGCGATAATAACGACCTCATCGTCGATGCCGGCTGCTGCTGGGACGCCAACACCGCCATCAAGCGGGCGCACCAGTTCCAGGACTACAACGTGCTCTTCCTGGAGGAACCGCTCAACCGGGAGAACGTAGAGGGCTACCACAAGCTGACCAGCGT
>CBFDCY010000063.1:0-6230 GCA_965603425.1 uncultured Dehalococcoidia bacterium
AAAATAAAAGCGCTGGTGTAGCTGCCGGTAACATCATAGATAAAGCCGCCCAGCCACGGCCCTATTGCCCCACCGATGCCGAACCCGGCCATCAGCAGCCCGGCCAGAACGCCAAAGTGCCGGCCATAGAATATATCCGCCATCCCGGCATAGATGGCCGGCGAGGCCAGCCCACCACCATAACCAAAACAAATGGCATACAGGTAGAGAAGCCAGGGCTGTGAGGTATCGTGTACTGAAATCAAAGCGGCCAGCGCGCCCAGGGCCAGAATGACGGCGATGGTCATCGTTTTCTCTCTCCCTATCCAGTCGGACACGCTCGAAGACAGCTGGCCAGCCGCGGTGAATATGCCGAAGAGGGCAAAGACAGATGCGGCGAAGGTGCTGCTGTAGCCAACGTCCTCGGCAAATTTGACCTGATGGGCCAGCACCAGATAGGCACCAAGCCCCCAGTAGAGCGATTGCGCCGCTATAAGAAACCACAGCTGGTATGTCCTCAGCGCTTTCCGCAGCGTCCAGTCACGAGGCACAGACTTCCGGCCCTCCGCAGCCCTGGCATCCAATCCAATGGCCACACGCGGCTCATCAGCCCCATATGGCTTCAGGCCTTTTTTCTCCGGACGGTGGTGGTAGAAGAAAAAGTAAAGGGGAACAAGAACAGCAATGACGATACCAGCAATGACGAAGTAACTGTAACGCCAGCCCACCTGAGTGATGACGAACTCAACAAACATGCCGTAGGTGAAGCTGAGTCCGCCGCCCATCTGTGCCAGGCCTATGACCATACCCCGCCTCTTGGCAAACCAGTTGGACAGCGTCGGCCCGAGCAGCGGCCAGCCGCTGAATGCTGACCCCACGGGCATTAAAACGCCAAATAACAGGTAAAAATGCCACAGTTCACGGGCAAAAGCACAGCCGGCTGTGGCCAGTCCCAGCAAAATAGCACCGATTATAATGAGCCGGTGGGGCTTCCAGCGATCGTACAGGCTGCCGACAATCGGCGCCGTTAAACCATACAGGAGGATGTTCAGAGAAAGCATGAGCGCCGTGCTGCCACGGCTCCAGCCAAATTCACCGAGAATCGACGGGAAAAGGACGGAGAAGGAATGCCGCGTACCGTAAACCAGAATCATACCGATTATGGCAAGTACAACCATCACCCAGCCGTAAAAAAAGAGCGGCTTCCTGTTTACACCGCCCTTTTCGCCAGATATGGCTGTACTGCGTTGTGATTGGTCGGCAGGACCGGTCATAGCTTCATTCAAAACTTTATTATCTCAGCTTTTATCTCTTTCTCTATCGTCACAATACCAAAGGAATCCCGGGCCCGCCCCGGATTGAACATGAGCGTTCCCCGAATATACTCATTGCATGATAAATGAGAGTGTCCAAAGATGATAACGTCCACTTCGCCAAACAATGGCCGCACTCTTTCCGCTATCCCCCACGGCCCCCCGGACCCATGGTAAACTCCGATTTGCTTCCCCTCAATGTCAAGAGTCCGCCTGTCCGGCAGCATCCGCTTCAGTTCCCCAGAATCCATATTGCCGTACACCGCCTTGACCTCTCCGATTTCCCTGAGCCCCTCCAGCACCGCCCTCTCCGTAACATCCCCGGCATGAACGATGAGGTCAACTTTCTCCAGCGCGTCTATGATTGGCAACGGGATATCTTCGATGGTCCGGGCATGCGTATCTGCTATGACGCCGATTTTCAATATCCTACTCCCGCTTCAAGCTCTCCGCCATCTTCCGGCCCAGCTCACGGGCTTCTGCCGCCAGTTGAGCGTTCTTCTGCGCATCCCCTGGCCGGTCGGCGTACCCTCTCACCACAAGCCGCCGGCTTCTGCCTACGAAGAAAATCCAGTCCACAAACTGGTGCAGTGTATACAGAGTATCCTCGATGCCCATCTGCTCGGCGACCACGATGATGCCCACCGACCGGGCTTTAGCCCGCAGGTTCTTTTTATACGGGAAGTAATTGCGGTCCAAAAAAGACTTCATCTGGGCGGTTACATTTAAGTAATAGACCGGGCTGGCCAGAATCACGCCGTCCGCCTCGTAAAACTTGTCCATAATCCAGCCGGCATCATCTTTCTGGGTACAGGACTCAAGAGAGGCGCAATTTTCATGGCCGAGGCAGGGGCTTACTTTATGCTGGCTGATGACTATCTTTTCCGTTTCCGCACCGACCTTCTCCGCTTCAGCAAGCGCCTGGTCGACCAGAAAACTGGTGTTGCCTTTCAGCCTGGGACTGCCGACTACGGCCAGTATTTTCAATTCACCCCCTATAACTCCCGGCGGAATGCCGGTATTCCGGTAATATCCTGCCCCAGAATCAGGGTGTGCATATCGTCCGTCCCTTCATAGGTGTAAACCGACTCAATATTGGCCATATGCCTGATAGGAGAATAATCCAGAGATATGCCATTAGCACCCAGGGTCTCGCGGGCTAAACGGGTGCACATACGGGCAATCGCCACATTATTTTTCTTCGCCATAGAAATGTGGGTATAGTTAGCTTTACCTTCATCCATAAGCCTGCCCAGCTGGTACGACAGCAGCTGCGCCTTGGTAATCTCAATCAGCATGGTGACCAGCCTCTCCTGGACCAGCTGATAGGCAGCAATCGGGGTGCCAAACTGCTCCCTTTCCTTGGCGTAGTTCAGGGCCGTCTCGTAACAGTCCATGGCAATTCCAATCACGCCCCAGGAAATCCCGTAGCGTGCCTGACTGAGGCAGCTGAGCGGAGAGCTCAGCCCTTTCGCGTTTGGCATCTCATTCTCCAGCGGTATCCAGCAATCGGAAAAGCCCAGCTCACCCACTTCACTGGCCCGCATCGAGCCTTTGTGACGCTGAGATGTCTGGTCAAAACCCTCGGTGCCCCGTTCCACCAGAAAGCCCTTCACGCCATCGTCCGCCCTGGCCCAGACCACGGCCACATCGGCGATGGCGGACTCGGTTATCCATTGCTTGGTCCCGTTCAGCACCCAGCCGTCGGCGGTCTTCTTGGCCACCGTCTCCATTCCGGCCACGTCCGAACCACGATTCGGCTCGGTCAGGCCAAAGCAACCTATTTTTTCTCCCCGGGCAATCAATGGTAGCCATTTCTGCTTCTGCTCCTCGGAGCCGTATCTCCATATGGCATACTCCACCAAGCCAAATTGAACCGCAATAAAGCTGCGCAGGGCGCTGTCAACTCTCTCTACCTCCTGGCATATAAGCCCGAAGGTAACATAATTTGCCCCATTCCCCCCGTATTCCTCAGGGAGGCAGGCGCCAATCATACCCAGCGCTCCCATCTTGGGGGCAAGCGCCCTCATATCCAGCGGCTTCTCCTCATGGAAGGCATCGGGCACCAGTGGTTCTATTTCATTCTCGAGGAATTCCCTGACCAGAGTCCGGGTCATCTTCTCTTCTTCAGAGAGCAAATCATCAATCTTATAATAGTCAACGCCCTGAAATTTCATTTTCACTCACCTCTTTATGCAGACTGCTTTCCCCATCTCTGCTCGAACTTTGCCTTTACCCCGCTATTAATAAGCCACTGCGGCCACTGGCCGTTCGCCATTCGGGCAATTTCCTCAAACGGCCGCTTCCTGAGCCTGCCCAACGCCTCCTCAGAGTAATAGGCCGTATGCGGCGTGATGATGACGTTTTCCAGACTGAGCAGGGGGTGGTCGGGTGGCATACTTTCTTCCTGTATTACATCCAGGGCGGCGCCGGCAATTTCTCCCTGGGTGATGGCATCATGTAATGCTTCCTCATCGATGAACTCACCGCGGGCGCAGTTAATGACGTAGGCAGTCGGTTTCATCATTTTGAACTGTTCGGCACCAAGCATATGCTTAGCATCAGAGGTGAACGCGGCGTGTACCGACACGAAATCCGAATTCTCAACCAAGTAATCGAGTTCCACTGCCTCCGCACCACAATTTTTGAAAACGCTGGCGGGCACGTAAGGGTCAAAGGCAATCGCACGCATGTCAAATCCCTTCGCCTTGGGAACCAGTTTCCGTCCTATTCTGCCGAGGCCGATAATCCCCACCGTCTTTCCCTGAACCGGGAACATCGGCGGCAGAATCTCGAATCGTATTTCCCGTTTCTCGTACGATTCCCATTTCCCCGCTCTCACTGCCCGGTCCAGGCGCACCAGCTTCCGGGCACAGGCGAGGATAAGCGCCATGGCATGCTCGGCGACTTCCTCGCTGCAATAGGCATCGGGATAAGAGACACAGATGCCATGCTCGGTGGCCGCTTCCAAGTCAATGGTCTCATAGCCGGTACCGATGTTGTATATCATCCGGCACTGCTCCAGCTGCTCGATTACTTTCCTGGTAATCGGCTTTTTAAAGGTGAGAATAAAATCGGCATCCCCGGCCGCGTCAATGATTTCCTCTTCCGTCTGGCAAGGGCTGGTGATGAACTCCACCCCGATTCCACGGTAGTCCGCCTCATCATGCGGAATCGTCGGATTGGCCACCAGCATGACTGTTTTGAACTGCATCTTCTCCCCAGTTACTCTTCCAGCTTCATCTTGATTGCTTCTTTGGGGCAAAAAGCCTCGCAGATACCACAACCTTTGCAGAAATCAAGGTCAATTTGAATCCGGCCCTTTTCTTCATTCAGGGTTATGGCGAGGTCGGGACAGAGAAGGCGGCACATCCGGCACTGGTTGCACTTTTCATGCTCCACGACCGGCATATGTGTTCTACCCTCTACGGGCATGTCTGTCTGTTACCTTTCATGATATTGCTCTCTAATCAGATTCGCCGCTTCCCAGTCGGAAACCAGCCTCCACCGCTTTCAAATCCAGCTCCCTGAGCCTCTCCGCCACTGTCTCGGCAACCGCCGAGCGTAATGCGTCTTTGGTCACCAGACCGGTAATCTCCACCGCCGCCCCCAGCATCACCACATTGGGTACAAGCTCGCTTTTAAGCTCCTCCAGCGCCGTTCTGGTTGCCGGTACCGGCACCTGCCTTATACCGTCGACTTTACCGGGAGCGACGAAGCGGTCATCGTACACAACAACGCCTCCCTCGCGCCTGACATCTCCGATGTATTTGTCGTAGGCCGTCTGGTACATGGCGATTAAAACATCTACTTCAATGACGTAAGGAAAGCTTATCGGCTGGCCGGAGATGACCACCTCGGACCGGCAGGCCCCGCCTCTCGAGGCAGCACCATAGGAATTGGTGCCACCAACCCATTTTCCGTCGTTGAAGGCGGCCTGGCCCAGTATCGTGCCGGCGAGGACAATCCCCTGACCACCATAGCCACATATAAGCGCTTGTTTTATCTGGCTCACCTATAGCTCTCCGGTAATAATTTTACCCTTCAATTCTTCCGGGGACAGCGTCCCCGCTTTTTCCTCGGAAATACATCTCGACATCAAGTCTTTTAGTATTTCCGCCGGCTTGCCCAGCTTGTTCCGTCGACCAAACTGCACCGGACAGGGAGTTATCGCCTCAATAAAGGTAAAACCCTCCGTCTGCAAAGCTTTCTTGATGCCCCGTACCATCGCCACGGGCTGGGTAACGGCGTAGCGGGCAACGTAAACCGCACCGGCAGCCTTCACCAAGCGGCAGAGGTCAAAGGGACGAAAGGGGTTGCCCTGATGAGTGGTCATGGTGAGAGCACCCTCAGGGGTGGTCGCGCAGACCTGGCCGCCGGTCATGCCGTAGTTCTGGTTGTTGGCGCAGATGACGGTCATATCCATGTTCCGCCGCGCGCCGTGAATAAGGTGATTGCCGCCAATATCGGCAAGGTCGCCATCACCGCTGATGACCATGACCTTCAGCTTCGGATTGACCATCTTGGCACCGGTGGCGAAGGCGATGGTCCGACCGTGCAGCGTGTGCAGCGCATCGGCGTTAAAATAGGGGTTCGGTATCCAGGCAGCACAGCCTATACCCGAGACAAACAGCATCTCATCCATATTGAGCTTGAGTTCATCGATTGCTCTCAAAATCAGCCCCTGTAGAATAGCCTCGCCGCAGCCGGGGCAGTAGGTGGTTATCCCGATTCCGGGGCGTAAATATTTTTCCAGTTCCCTGACCACTACACCAGCCTCCTCAACTGCTCCATAATCGTGTGCGGGTGAATGATTTCGCCATTGACCTGCCCGTAAGATACCACTTCACAGGCAGCGTATTTCTTAATCTCGCCGGCCACCTGCCCCATGTTCATTTCCGGGACAAATATCTTCCCCACCCTGGAGCCGATATCTTT
>CBFDCY010000064.1:0-6198 GCA_965603425.1 uncultured Dehalococcoidia bacterium
CACAGGGCTGGCGCGCTGTTCGTTGTTATCTTCGACCCGATTTCTCTCGGCCTCTTTACACCGCCAGCAAGCTACAGTGCGGATATCGCCATTGCCGAGGGCCAACCGCTGGGCAACCCTTTGAGCTTTGGCGGGCCCGGGCTGGGTATCTTCACCTGCCGCCAGGAGCATCTGCGCCATATGCCCGGCAGGATAGTTGGTCGGACAACCGACGTTGCCGGGCAAACTGGCTACGTGCTCACCATGTCCACCCGCGAGCAGCATATTCGGAGAGAGCGGGCAACCTCCAATATCTGCACCAACGAAGCGCTGGTGGCGCTTGCCGCCACGGTCTATCTGGCGGCCATGGGCAGAAGCGGGCTTCGCAGAATCGCCGAGCTCTGCTATCACAAAGCCCACTATGCCGCTAAATCCATCAACAACCTTAAAGGATACTCTCTTGCCTTCGGGGAACCTTTCTTCAAAGAATTCGTCGTCCGTTGCCCCATGCCGCCGGAACGGATAAACCGGGCGCTGAGGAAAGAGAAAATCATCGGTGGCTTTGACGTGAGCCACCTGGTGAATAACGGGATGCTGCTCTGTGTTACCGAAATGAACTCAAGACAGGAGATAGACCGCCTTGTCTCTGCTTTGGAAGCGCTATGAACAAGGATAAGCAGTTATTACTGCCGGATATCAGCAAACCGGGCAAGGTGGGATGCCAGCTTCCTGAACTGGATGTACCCGCGGCCGAGCTGCCTGCCGAGAACCTTTTGCGCCGGGAACTGGTGCTCCCCGAGGTAAGCGAAGCCGAACTGGTACGTTATTTTACCTCTATCAGCCGCAGAAATTACGGCGTTGATACCGGATTTTATCCGCTCGGCAGCTGCACCATGAAGTACAACCCGAAATGGCATGAGGACATCGCCCGGCTTCCGGGGTTTTATTCTATTCACCCTTACCAGCCAGTCGACACGGTGCAGGGAGCGCTGCAGCTTATGCTCGAGTTGCAGGAAGCACTGGCCGAAATCACCGGCATGGAAGCCACCAGCCTGGCCCCGATGGCGGGAGCGCAGGGTGAACTGGCAGGCCTGCTCATGGTCCGGGCCTACCACCAATCACGCGGCGAGAGTCGTCGCCGCAAAATACTCGTGCCGGACTCGGCGCACGGCACCAACCCGGCAACCGCCGCCATGTGCGGTTTTGAGGTGAATACCATACCTTCGAACGGCGACGGCAATCTTGATTTGACCAGCCTGGCCAACCTGATAAATGAAGAGAGCGCCGCCCTAACCCTGACCATGCCGACTACGCTCGGCCTGTTTGACCCCCGGATTGCCGAGGTAAGCACAATCGTCCACGATAGAGGCGGACTGCTCATTGGCGACGGCGCCAACCTCAATTCTCTGCTGGGAAAAGTAAAGTTCGGCGACCTCGGCTTTGATTGCGTCCAGCTTAACCTGCACAAGACCTTCAGCACCCCGCACGGCGGCGGCGGCCCCGGTTCGGGCCCGGTCTGCGTCAGGGCAGGACTAACCGAATTCTTACCTGCACCTGTCGTTATCAGGGATAAAAAAGGCTATCAATCCGCCACGCCTGATAAATCAATAGGCCGCCTTGGTGCCGCCTGCGGGAACTTCGGCGTGATGGTCAAGGCCCACGCATACATCCGCTCGCTTGGCGCCGAAGGCTTAAAAGAGGTCAGCGAGAACGCGGTTTTAAATGCCAATTATATAAAAGAAAAATTAAAAGCCTGCTATCATTTGCTCTACGACCGCACCTGCATGCATGAGGTGGTGTTCTCCGGCAAAAGGCAGAAGGCAAAAGGAGTGACCACGCTGGACATCGCCAAACGGCTCCTTGACTATGGCTTTCACCCACCCACCATTTACTTCCCCCAGGTGGTTGAGGAGGCCATCATGATTGAGCCTACCGAAACGGAAAGCAGAGAGACACTCGATGCGTTCATCGCCGCTATGGCTGAAATTGCCAGAGAAGCTGAGGAAAATCCGGATTTACTGCACACGGCACCCCACGATACTCCGGTAAGAAGGCTGGATGAAGTCAGCGCCGCCAGAAAACCGGTTCTGCGCTGGGAAATGAAATGATAGAGATGGCTAATATTAACCCGCCCTGTCAAAAAGCATATTCCGTGCGATATCTCGAATTAGTCCCGTACGAATCCGCCCTGGTGCGACAGGAGGCTTTAAGGCAGTTGAGGGCAGAGGGCATAATTCCAGACACTGTCTTATTGCTCCAGCACCCGCACGTTTATACCGTGGGGCGGTTCCACGGCGAAGAGGATATTATCGTCCCGCCGGAAAATATCCCGGTCGTGCGGACCAATCGCGGCGGCAGCGTCACCTACCACGGCCCGGGACAGCTGGTCGGCTACCCCGTCCTCGACCTCAGGGCAAATGGTCTCGGTGTCCGCGAGTATATCTGGAAACTGGAGGAGGTCATCATTCGACTCCTTGACGATTTTGACATTGAGGCGCAGCGCAATGGGGACTATCCGGGAGGTGTCTGGGCAAAGAGCCGAAAAATCTGTTCCATAGGCATCAATGTCAGCCGCCATGTCACCATGCATGGCTTTGCCCTTAACGTAAACAATGACCTGAAGTACTATAATCATATCAGGCCCTGTGGCCTGAGTGGAACCGCGATGACCTCAATGGCAGAAATTGCTGGCCGCGAAGCGTCACTTGCCACGGTGGTGCATAACTGGGTAAACTTATTCCCGGAGGTATTTGCCTTGAGACCGGAAAATAACGCCGCGCTGCCTGTTGAGGAGGCTGCCCTTGTCTAGGCTGCTTCTGGCAAGGCACGGCAATACCAAGGGCAACAGTGCGGAAAGGTTCTGGGGACAGACTGACGTGGAACTGAGCGCCGAGGGGACATGGCAGGTGGAGAGACTTGCTGACCGACTCGCCGGGGAAAAAATTGCTTCCATTTACTCCAGCAAGCTGTGCCGGGCTTCGGCCACCGCCGAAATTATTGCCTCCCACCACCAGCAAAAGGTTATCACCTGTCCGGAGCTTCTCGAGATAAATTTCGGCAAGGTGGAAGGGTTGTCTTTCAATGAAATCGGCGAGCACTACCCGGACCTGGTACGCGACTGGCCAACAAGGGACCCTTCTTTTCGTTTCCCCAAAGGCGAAAGCATTATCGACCTCGACCGCCGGGTCGTGAAATTCCTCAGCCGATTGGAGAAGCACACCCCCGAGGACACGGTTCTGGTGGCTGCCCACGCCGGGGTCCTGCGACTCTTAATCTGTCATCTGCTGCCAATAGATATACGGCACTGGCGACAGCTCCGCACCGATTTAGCATCGCTCAGCATTGTTGAAACCCATTCGCAGGGAGCTGTATTGCACTTACTTAATGATACCTCTCATTTACGCTAGTCAAAGGCTCTTATTCAGCTTTCAACGCATCTCCGGCTATGTTATACTTTTAGTGCGGATACACCTCTCATATTAAAACGTTATGGCCGAATCCGAAGAAACACGAAAGAGAATCGCCAGGTTAAGAGCCGAGATAAACCATCACAACTACCGCTACTATGTGCTCGACAGCCCTGAAATCAGCGATGCTGAGTACGACTCGCTGATGCGGGACCTGAAACAGCTTGAGGAGCGGTACCCCCAGTTCTTAACTCCGTATTCCCCTACCCAGCGCATCGGTGCCGAACCTCTGGAAGCCTTCGGCGTGGTGGAGCACCCCCTCCCCCTACTGTCCCTCGGCAATGCCTTTTCCAGCGACGAGTTGCTCGCCTGGCACAGCCGTATTTCCCGACTGCTCGGCCAGGACAGTTCTGACTTTGTCGGCGAGCACAAGATTGACGGCCTGGCCGTGGCTCTCACCTACGTAGACGGCCGTTTTGTCACCGGAGCCACCCGCGGCGATGGGCTGCGTGGTGAGGATATCACGCAGAACCTCAGGACTATCAGAAGCGTCCCTCTCGTCGTGCCCAAAGATGCCCCGCCAAGATTTGAAGTGCGCGGCGAAGTATTCCTGCCCATCGATGGCTTTCACAAGCTTAATCAGGAAAGGGAGAAGGAAGGGTCGCCGTTATTCGCCAATCCCAGAAACGCCGCTGCCGGTTCGGTACGCCAGCTTGACCCGAGAATTACCGCCCGGCGCCCGCTGGACATATACATCTATATGCTGGGCTATGCCGAAGGCGGAGCAACACCGACAACTCACTGGGAAGCGCTGGAGTACCTTAAATCGCTGGGCTTCAAGATAAACCCGAACAACCGCCGCCTGTCCGGAATTGAGCAGGTCGCAGAGTACTACCAGACCTGGGTGGAAAAAAGAGAAAAACTCCAGTATGAAGCCGACGGCATCGTGGTTAAGGTCAACCAGCTTGAAATACAGCAGGGACTGGGGGATGTTGGCCGCGAGCCACGCTGGGCAGTAGCCTATAAATTCCCCGCCGTACAGGGTACCACAAAGCTGGTTGATATCGGTATCAGCGTGGGACGGACGGGCACCCTCAACCCCTACGCCATCCTCGAGCCGGTATCGGTGGGCGGGGTGACTATCCGCCAGGCCGCCCTGCACAACGAGGACGACATCAGGCGCAAGGACATCCGCATCGGCGATACCGTCATCATCCAGCGTGCCGGTGAAGTCATCCCCGAGGTTGTTGGCCCGGTAGCCAGTAAGCGCACCGGAAAGAAAAAAGAGTTCAACCTCCTGGAGAAAGTATACGACAAAGAGAATAATCGCCCAGCCTGTCCGGTCTGCGGCAGCGAGGTGCTTCGACCTGAGGGCGAGGTGATGTACTACTGCTCAAACGCCGCCTGCCCTGCTCAGGCACAGCAGCGAATCGAGCACTTCGCCTCACGCGGCGCTATGGACATAAGAGGCATTGGCGAGAACCTCTCCGCCACCTTATTTCAAAAAGGCCTAGTAAATGATATCGCGGACATTTACTATCTTAAAAACCATAAAGAGCATCTCCTGGAACTGGAAAAGATGGGCGAGAAAAGCGTTGACAATATGCTCGATGCCATTGATAAGAGCAAGAACCGGCCACTGGCCAGGGTTATTCTGGCACTCGGCATACGTCATATCGGAGGGGAGACTGCCGAACTCCTGGCCGGGGAATTCCACAGCGTCGACGCGCTGGCTGAGGCTTTCCGGGAAAGGCTTATATCCATTGAGGCCGTCGGGCCGAAAATCGCCGACAGCATCATCGGCTTTTTCCGTCAGGAAGCCAACCATGATATCATTAGACGGCTGCGAGAAGCCGGAGTCAAGCTGGAGGAAAAACCAGCAAAAGTCGAGGCTCTGCCTCTCGTTGGCATGGAGTTTGTCCTGACCGGCACGCTTGACGCCTTTTCCCGACAGGAAGCCGAGGAACGCATCAAAGCCCTCGGTGGCACTACCGGAAGTAGCGTGACCCGGAAGACCACGTATATGGTGGTCGGTGCCGATCCCGGCTCCAAGCTGGACAGGGCCCGGAGTCTGGGCATCCGAATAATAAAAGAAACGGAGTTCCTGCAACTTCTAAACCAGAAAGTTTGACATGAAATTAATCGTTGGACTGGGCAACCCCGGAACAGGATACACACACAACCGACACAATATCGGTTTCATGTGCATAAATCGCTTCGCCAGAAAGCATGGAATACGCTTCGCCCGCAAACAGGGACAGGCAAGAGTTGGCGAGGGTGAGGCTGCCGGCACGAGGCTGGTACTGGCCCGACCGCAGACCATGATGAACCTGAGCGGTCGCTCGGTAAGCCTGCTGGTAAAAAAATATAAAATCAGCCTTGAAGACCTGATTATCATCCATGACGACCTCGACCTGCCGACAGGTAAAATCCGCATCCGGCAGGGAGGTGGCTCCGCCGGCCATAAAGGCATCGAGTCAATCATCGCCTGCCTGGGAAACAGCGACTTTATTCGCATAAGAGTGGGCATCGGCCGGCCGGATGATATGAACAATGAGGTTACGGACAGAAACGCCGAGGTCATCGACCACGTGCTCGGCGACTTTGACGCCGGTGAGAACAAAATTATCGCCGAAGTCAGCAGCAAAGTCGGTGAAGCCATATTATGCCTCATCGGCGAAGGCCTGACCGCGGCGATGAACAGGTATAACTGAGCACCAGTACCCTCTATTTTTCATTGCTATAGTACCCAGCTAGATGATATAATTACGTAATTGTATCCCCGGATATGACAGAGCAGAAGCGGTTTATC
>CBFDCY010000065.1:0-6128 GCA_965603425.1 uncultured Dehalococcoidia bacterium
GTCACCAGCTTCCGGTGAATCTCCGGGTGGGTTATTTTTCTAACTCCCCATTCATCATGGGTGGAGCCGGTGATGAGCAATTTTTCACCGTCACCGAAAACGGGCATCGGCGGCACGCCGTCTTCTTCTTCCGTGCCGAACGGAGGTGCGCCTGGTTTCTTTTCTCGATTGAACAGTTCAACCTCAGCGCCGACCTCTATTCTTTCGTGCAGGTGGGCGGTCGCCTCTTCGGCCATGACAAAAACCGGCACCCTAAAGCGCTCGGCAAGGTTGAAAGCGTTGATTGTCTGATCGTATAGTTCCTGCACCGACCATGGAGAGAGGGCAATAGCCAGGTAGTCGCCGTGTGAGCCCCATTTGGCCTGCATGATATCACCGCTGCCCACCCTGGTTGCCTGCCCGGTGCTGGGACCGGACCGCTGCGCGTCAACCAGCACGAGCGGCGTCTCGGTAAAAACGGCGTAGCCAATCGCTTCCTGCATCAGGCTGAAACCGGGTCCGGAGGTGATGGTCATCGCCTTTGCCCCCGCCCATGACGCCCCGATGCAGGAACAGATGGAGGCAATCTCGTCTTCCATCTGCATGAATGCCGCCCCTACCTCCCCGAATCTGACGGAAAGCCTTTCCAGCGTCTCGGTGGCCGGAGTAATCGGATAGCCGGCGCAGTAGCCGCATCGCGCCGCGATGGCACCCTCGGCAACCGCCTCATCACCGGAAAAGTAATAGCTTCCGGGAGAAAGCACGCTGTTTACTTTCTGTTCACCCAAATAGTCGGCTCCGTTATTTCCTGAAATGGCACTCCAGCCATCATTTTACACCAGAACGATATGATTTGGCTAACTTTTTCCCAGGACAGAGTCAGCGTCATCCTGACCGCTTACTTCCCACACGTTCCCGTCTTTTACAATATATTTCCAAGTCAATTTATCGCTGCTGGCCAGATCAGCCGGTGTCGTTGACAGGAGCGCCTCCTCACTGTCATCATGCCTGACTTCAGGATTGAAGATAACATCCTGCAGCTTCTGGCTATCCGTATCGCTGGTTTCCTCCAGCACCTTGCCCACTCCCCAATAATACGCCCACTGGACGAAGCCGCTGCAGATATAGGCATTTATGTCCAGCCGACTGGCAATCCGCGGCACACGCGCCCTTCTCCGGGAAGGTTCTTTCCAGCGCAGCCAGGGGAAAATAGCCGCCAGGACAAGCTGGCGCAGTATTTTACGGGCAATGTCCAGGATGAGCCGGTGATTGTATCTATCATCTATCTCCTCCAGGGCAAAACCCCTCACCTTGCGCCGGAAACGGAGCCCACCATCTCCATCATTCTGAAACCACTCTTTTCCCAGCCGCTTGATGCCAACATCGTACTTCTTCGGTCGCTCAAAATAGTGCGCGATATTGTGGATATCAATCCCCCCACCCCCCGACTCAATGATAAAAGTGCTGTCATAGCCCAGCTCCGGATTCCTGATAACGTAGACCATGGCGGCGTGGTTCCAGTAGCTCTGCGTGCCAAAGCGGATGAGCCAGCCCAGCAGGCTGCCCTTGGAGCGCGTGACCAGTACATCGGCGCGTTTTAATTTCCCTTTATCCACCAGCTCTGAAATCGCTTTACCGGATAATTTTATCGGTCCGTCCATCTCTGCCCTCACCCTAATGTAATTTGTTTACCCGCTGCATTCTAACGCCGTATCAAATGAGTTTCAACCCTGATTTGACATGCCCTCTGGCGTGGGCTAAATTATGGGCTAGCGCTATAAGCGACAGGAGAGGAACAGATGGGCATCGTTCTTATCGGTCAGGCAGCCTTCGGCGAAAAAACTCTGGAAGCTTTAATTGAGATGGGAGAAGAGGTGGTCGGCGTTTACACCACTCCCGATATCCCCGGCAGAGAAAATCCCTTTAAACAGCGGGCACTTCAGCTCGGTGTGCCGGTCTTTCAACCGGAAAAAATGCGTGCCCCGGGGGTTTACGAGAATTATGTTAAATCGAAACCGGATTTGAACGTAATGGCTTTCGTTACCGATATCGTGCCTGAGTCCATCCTGAATCACCCCAGGCTCGGCACCATACAGTACCATCCATCGCTGCTGCCCAGGCATCGGGGCGGCAGCGCCATCAACTGGGCGGTCATCAATGGTGAAGGCAAGACCGGCCTGACCATCTTCTGGCCGGATAAAGGAATCGACACCGGCCCTATTCTGCTGCAGAAAGAAGTTGATATTGCGCCCGACGATACGACAGGTTCTCTTTACTTTAACAAGCTTTTCCCTCTCGGCATCGAGGCGATAAAAGAAAGCATCGAGCTTATCCGGCAGGGCAAAGCGCCTCGGATTCCACAGGACGAAGCGCAGGCCACCTATGAAGGCCTGTGTACCAAGGCAGCGATTGACTGGCACAGGCCAGCAGGCGAAGTATACAATCTCATCCGCGGCACCAATCCACAGCCGGGAGCCACGACCAGTTACGGCGATATAAAATTAAAAATCTTTGATTCAGAACTGCGCCCTGATGATTTGAAAGGGGCACCGGGTGAAGTAATCGAGGTTACAGAATCGGGATTCCTCGTGGCGGTGCCGGGCGGCGCCATATTCATCAAGCGCGTACAACCAGAAGGCTCGCCGAAGATAGCTGCCATCGACTTTACAGCCCAATTTGGCCTTAAGCCAGGCGACCATTTGGGAGAATAGTATTTACCAATGCCACGTCCCGATAGTATAATGGCAGCATAATGATAAAAGGTTATTTGCTTTTAAAATTAGTCCCCGGATTTGAGTCTGATGCCCTATCCCATATTCGTGCTGTTCCCGGAGTATCAGAGGTCAACCTCGTTTTCGGGCAGTGGGATGCCATTGCTATCACCGAGGCAAAGAGCCTCTTCGAACTCTCCCGAATAATCGTCAGTGAAATTCGCGGCATTCAGGGCGTCCAGGATACGACGACTCTGGTGCAAGGCGAGCTGTAGTTAATAGAATCGGCAGGGCCAAATGCTCTTATGGAAGGTGAGAAATGACAGAACGGGAACGCTTTAAAGCCATTTGCCGGGGAGAGAAACCGGGTGATTTTATGGTCATGGACTGGCTTCACCGCTGCTGGTCAGACACGGTTGACGAATGGATAAAGCAGGGTGCTCCGGAATCAATCAGAACGCAGGAAGGGATGAACGAGTACTTCGGCTTTGAGCACCTTCACGGGCTCCAGGAGATAATCTCGGAACACAACCGCTCCGATTTAAAGGTTATCGCTTCCGCACAGAGCCTGGGCGCTTTCCACGTTACCCCGCCGATTATGCCCGTATTTGAAATCAAGGTGCTCCGCGAGGACGAGCGCCACCGCGTGGAAACAACCTACGGCGGCTCGGTGGTGGAAGTTTCCAAAGAACACCCTTGGCGCATGCCCAAGTACCTGGATCGTCCGGTCAAGGACCGGGCAAGCTGGAATGAATATAAAAAGCGGCTTGACCCGCGCACGCCGGAGCGCTGGCCAAAGGACTGGGAAGCTTACTGCTCCGAAAGGAACAGCGATGACGCCCCCACCATGCTCCTCCTTGAGGGGTATTTCGGCGTTTTGCGCGAGTGGTGCGGCCTTGAGCAGCTCCTCTATATGTTCTATGACGACCCCAATCTCGTTGAGGATATGATGGACCAGGTGCTCTACCTGAATATGGAGATGGCCAAAGGCGCCTTTAAGGACTTGAGAATCGATACTGTCCGCTTCTGGGAGGACATGGCCTACAAGAGCGGCACGCTCATATCTCCCGACATGATACGGAAATACATGCTGCCCCGCTATAAGCAAACCACCGATTTCCTGCACAGCCAGGGCATCGATATCATCCACGCTGATAGCGACGGCAACGTGGATGAGCTCATCCCCCTCTGGCTGGAGGTCGGGGTGAACTTTCCCTGGCCGCTGGAGGTGGCCTCCGGGATGGACGGCATTGCGCTGAGGAAGAAATACGATAAAGAAATTATCCTGGGCGGTAACATTGACAAGCGGGTATTTACCAAGGGAAAGGACGCCATCCGGGAAGAAGTCATGTCCAAAGTACCGTACCTGGTAGAGACCGGCGGCTACTTCCCCTGCCTCGACCATGTAATTCCACCGGACGTTACCCTGGACGGTTTCCGCTACTACATTAACCTGCTGAGGGAAATAGCCGGTAAGGATAAATTACCGGAATAGACAACGCACCTGGAATACGAAGGAGGTTCGAACAGAGATGTCAATACTGATTACCGGCGGCATGGGTTTTATAGGCGTCGGGCTGGCACACGAGCTCGTTGCCAAAGGGCAGGATGTTGTCCTGTTCGATATCGTTACCCGACCGGAACGCGTGGCGGCTATAAAAGATAATGTGAAAATCATCCAGGGCGATCTTAAGGTCTGGCCCGAAGTGCTGAATACGGTCAAGGACAACAAGGTGGAAGATATCTTTCACCTCGGCGCCATGCTGAGCGTTCCCTCAGAAGAGAACCCCTGGAGCTCCTTCCAGACAAATATCGTCGGCTTTATGCATATGATAGAGGCAGCCCGGCTTTTCGGCGTCAACCGATTTATCTTTCCCAGCAGCATCGCCTCCTATGGGCTGGATACAGGTGAGGTCATCACTGACACAACCCTGCAGCGGCCGGTGACCATATACGGGATAAGCAAGGTGCACGGCGAGCTTCTCGGCAGATTTCATCGCCGCAGGTTCGACCTTGATTTCCGCAGCCTGCGCTACTGCGGGGTTATCGGCCCCGGGGTAAAGACGCCGGGAATCGCCCAGTACAATACCTGGATGATTGAAAACGCGGCCCTCGGCAAGCCGTACGAGTGTTTTGTCACCGAGGAGACATACAATCCCATCACCTACTTCAAAGACGCCATCCACGGCACATTGCAGCTTTATGAGGCACCCAGAGAGAATATCAAGACGGTCTGCTATAATATCAACCAGTTCTCGCCAGCGCCGACCGCCAAGGAACTGGAGCTCACCATCAAGAAATTTATCCCCGACCTCAAGGTCACCTACAAGCCAGACCCGACGGTCATGGCATTCCACCATAACCAGACTCTGAAGGAAGTTGATGACCACCGGGCACGTGAGGAATGGGGCTGGCGTCCACAGTTCGACAATCTAGAAGACATGGTGGCCGACTTTATCAATGAGGTGCGCACCAGACCAGAGTACTACGGATTGGCCTGAAATCGGTTAATGCATCCCTTTTTCCGTCTGCTTGACAATCATATTGACCATCATCTTGGGCAGACCGCTGGTCACTTGCTGCGCCATGGATAGTCTATCAAAAGTTGTCCTGACTTCTTTGATTTTATCGCCTTCAAACTCATAGGCACAAAAGGCCAGCATGCTTGCCTTCTTCCCTGCCATGGTGCTGGATATCTCATGCTCAAAGAAAGCCTTGTTCCCCTGCGCAATGATGCCGTTGCCACATTCCTTGACCTTGATATCCTTCATCTGGTCATACATCGCTGCCGTGTAACGTCGTACCTCATCCTTACCTCTGAAAGTACCCATGGGGCACACCCAGACGCTGTCTTCAGCGAAGTAGGCCAGCGACTTCTCCACATCACCGTCTTCCATGGTCTTGACGAATTCACGCATGAGGGAAGGGATTTTTTCTTCAGCCATTTCATTCACCTCCTGTTTATTTAATAGAAATAAAAAGGCGCCAGCCACCGCACTTCTACCGTGCGGTACCGGCGTCTCTATCTGGCACTACATATTTCAACCAGTCATCAAGGTTTTATTACAACAGGTGTCATTAATTATAGCCCTAATTATTCTATTGTCAATAGCTTTATATTAATTTAGGGATGCGCGAAACTCCGCTTCATAGCTAATTGTCCTCCATTAATCCTCATTAAAAAATAGCTCACCCCAAGCTACTTGTGTAATTCAATGAAATAGTTCTTGACAACTAATCGTATCTGATTATAATTGTAATACTCGAATAACAACCCACAAAGGAGGTATCACTATGTACGCATCACTGACCATGTTTAAAACCGCGCCTGGAAAGCGTGCCGAATGCGAAGGAGTGACTGATAAATTATTTCCAATTATGAAGAGTATGAAGGGCTTCAAGAGCGCAGTGTATTTTGGCGTTCCTGATAAAAATGAA
>CBFDCY010000066.1:0-6100 GCA_965603425.1 uncultured Dehalococcoidia bacterium
TGCTTGAATGACCTGCTTCTGTCCCCCTTCGCTCTCGATTTCCACCTGAAGGGAGGGGAGCAACCTGGCGCGACCGGTGATTATCTCTATCTTATTTCCTTTGAGCAGGCTTTCCACGCCTGATACGTGAGTTTTTATAACCGTATTCTTGCGCGCCTGCATTTTGGCCAGGTCAGCGCGGACATTCTGGACAGTAATGCCAAACTGCTCCGATTTCTTCATGGTATCGTAGAGCTCGGCGCTGTGCAGCAGCGTTTTTGATGGTACGCATCCCCGGTTGAGGCAGGTACCGCCCAGTGCATCCATCTCAATAACAGTAGCCCTGCCGCCGAGCTGCGCTGCCTTTATTGCCGACACGTAGCCCGCCGGACCACCACCTATGATGACCAGGTCTCTTTCTTCCACTAAATACCTCCGCTAAGTAGCGAAATAGCTGATTTAGTTCCGGTCGGTTCTATTCTGCCAGGTCGTCAACCGCCTGCTGTACCAGCTGCAAATAAGCCAGGGATGGCCCGCCACCCATCTGCACGGCCACCCAGCCGGCTTCCATGACCTCTTCCTTGGTGGCGCCGTGGGACAGGGCACCCTTCACGTTGGCCGCGATGCACCAGTGGCAGTGTTCGGTAACGGCAATGCCCACGGCAATAAGGTATTTGTATTTCTGTTCCAGCGCCCCCGTCGCTTTGACAACCTGAGACAGCGTGGAGAACGCCTGCCTCTGCTGGGGCCACTCCCTTTGGAAGCGTGCCACGTTGGCTTCAAATTCTTTAGCGACTTCTTTCATATTTTCCATTTTGATTTACCTCCGCTTGAATGGATTGCCATGTAATCAGGCTAAAAGCAGCGTCGGGTTTTCCATGGCGCTGACCAGGCTCGAAATGAACTGGGCCGCCACGGCGCCGTCGATAACCCGGTGGTCATAGGTCAGGCTGTAGGTCATAATCGGTCGGGCGACAATCCGGCTCTCCCTGACCACGGCCCGGTCGGTAATCGCCCCGACGCGCAGGATTGCCGATTCCGGCTGGTTGATGATAGCGGTCTCGAAGGTCCAGCCGCTGCCAAGAGCACCCAGATTGGTCAGGGTAAAGGTGCCGCCGGTGATTTCATCGGCGCTCAGTTTGTTCTCCCTCGCCTTTTCGACAAGCAGCTTTATCTCCTTGCTAATCTCAACGAGCGACTTCTGGGCGGTATGCTTCACCACCGGAACAATGAGGCCGTTTTCCAGGGCGGTGGCCACCCCAACATTAATATCTTCCCAGACCTTTATTTCGTTATCGACGATGCTGGCGTTGACCTTCGGGTGGTCGCGGAGTATGCGGGCGATGGCAAAGACGAGGACGTCGGTGTAGGTAACGCGGGTGCCGAGTGTGTTCTCCTGTGCTGCCAGGTTGTTGCGCAGCGAGACAATCTCCGCCATATCGATTTCACCCATCGCGGTGAGCTGAGCCGATATGGCGAGGCTGTGGTGCATGCGCTCGGCGATGGTTCCCCGCATCCCGGTAAGCGGTATGGTCTGCTTGACCTTTCTTTCTCCAGCGACTTCAGCCGGGGCTGCTGCCGGTGGGGCCGGTGTCGCCTTTTTGTCGGCGATTGCCTTTTCGATGTCCTCACGGATAATTCTGCCGTTCGGACCGGTGCCGGCCACCCGGGTAATATCAATGGCGTGTTCCTCGGCCAGCTTCCGGGCTACCGGCGAGATGCGGATGCGTTCTTCATCACCTGTTGCCGCGGCGGCTTCTTTTGGTGGTGCTGCCTCGGCCTTTGGTACTTCAGCGGCCACCGGTTCGACTGTTTTCGCGGCTTCGGCCGGCTTTCCCGCAGGCATCTCTTTCTGCACTTTGGCCAGCTCTTCCTCAGTTTCCGCGAGCATGCCGATTACATGGCCGGCCGAGGCCAGCTCTCCCTCACCCATAATGATGTGGAGCCGGCCTGCACCTGGTGATTCAACTTCAGACATGACCTTCTCCGTCTCGATAACCACCACAACCTGGCGTTCTTCCACCTGGTCTCCTTCCTTGGACTTCCATTCAATGATGGTGGCATCGGCTACGGCCATGCCAATACGAGGTATTTTGATTTCCGTTGCCATATCTTCCCTCTCTGATATTTAGTTTCTGAAAAAACCCTGTGCGGCCGCCGCACGGACGGTTTTTTCGATGTCGACTACCGGTGGGCCATCAAGTTGAAGCCGGATTTTAACCTCGTCGGTATCCTTGACCGTGATCTCTCGTTCTCCATCCAGCGCGATAACCGAAGGTTTAAGGTTCACCATAACTTCATCGCCGGGTTCAAGCAGTTTCCATTCCTGGATGCCGACTTCCTGGACAACGCCGGGCAGCACGGCTGCTTTTACCTTGAGATGGCCATTGCCCAGTCTGAGGTACATTCCCTGAGCGTCATTGGGACCGATGGGGTGTATATTACCCCCGATGGCTGTCATGCCTAAATTGACCGGTTCGGCTCTGGTACAGATTATCTGCCGGATTTCCGATAGCTCCCAGATGGCCCGGGCGCCGGTGAATAACTGGTTCAACACTACCACGTCAATTAAAGCCATGTCAATCTCCCGTCCGTCGTTGATGATGGCGAGGCGCTTCTGGGTTTTGATTACATCCTGACCATCGAGCAGCTTCCGTGCGGTTATGCCGGCGGCGATGCCGGCTGTCGTGGCTTCCACCATCGTGGGAAAGACATTGTTGGTGCCGGTGGAGACCGGGACCAGTGGAATATCACCGCTTTTCTTGGCCACGTCACGGTTGGTGCCGTCTCCACCGAGAGTAACAATGCACCCCACATCCTGTTCACCCATCAGTTCGGCAGCCCTTGTGGAATCTCCACTGGTATAGCTAATCGGCATATCAAGTACGCTGAACCTGGCGTTCAGCTTTTCTCTGCCGATACCATCCACGGCCCGCGCGCCGAGGCCGTAGTAATCGGGCATAACCAGGATTTCATCAACCCCGATGGCGTCAATGCCCATAATAATCCGGCGCAGCTGATTGGTCTTTTCGTTGTTGTCCATTATGCTGGCGTAGCCGACCAGTCGTCTGATATCCTTGCCGGAAGCCGGATTAGCAATTATACCTACTTTGCTTACCAAACAATCCTACCTGTACAATCCGCTTATTTTATTAAATGGCAGTTGACGCAGCTGGGCATCGGCTTGCCCGCAAGTGCTGCGATGACGTTTTCCGCTGCCATCATGTCCATTTTCACTCGTGACAGAGCCGAGGCGCCGGCGATGTGCGGGGCGATGATGATGTTGTCCAGCGTGAGCAGTGGGTCATCGGGTTCGATTGGCTCCACCTCGGTAACATCGATTGCCGCAGCGTGTATCTTTTTGCTCTTCAGAGCTTCGTACAGTGCCTTCGGGTCGACCAGTCCTCCCCGGGCGGTGTTGACCAGTATCGCCGTTGGTTTCATGGCGGCAAATTCCCTGGCTCCAATCAGGTGTCTGGTCTCATTGTTCAGCGGCACGTGGATGGTGACGTAGTCAGCCATGCCCAGCATTTTATGCAGGTCGGGGACATACTCGATACCGAGCTCTTTTTCAAGCGGACTGCGCACGACGTCGTAGTAGAGAATTTTCATATCGAAGCCGCGCGCCCGCCGGGCAACTTTGGTGCCTATCCTGCCCAGTCCGACGATGCCCAGTGTTTGCTCGTAAACGTCATGGCCGAGGTACGGGCTCTCCATGGGGCCGAATCTCTGCCAGCCCCCGTTCATGGTCGTATTGACCGCTTCCACAAGCTGTCGTGCCGAGGCCAGCAGCAGGGCGATGGCAAAATCGGCGGTGCTGTCGTCAACGCCGCGGGGCGCGTTGCTCACCCGGACGCCTCTCCGGGCGCATTCTTTGGCATCTATCAGGTCAAAGCCGATGGCACGTTGGGCGATTACCTTTACTTTTGGCGCGTGGTCCAGAAACTCACCATCTACCTTATCCTGCCAGACAACTAAGCCGTCGGCATCAGCAATGTTTCGGAAAAGCTCTTCGCGGCCCAGCGCTTCTTCCCCTTGCCAGGCACCAACCTCGGCGTGCTGCTTGAGCAAATCAACGGCCTCCGGGCTGATCCTCCGGGTAATAAAAACCTTGGGCATTATAACCTCCTGCAGTCTGATATAATTTTACCTGAGTTTGTACGCTTATCGACCCGTGAAGTAAGGGTTTTTGCCCGTCGCCGAGAATGGAATCCCGATGGCTAGGTCGACATCCATGAGCTTGTTTCTCCTGACGGCGGCGCCGATGCTGTACATCATGCGGTTGTCTATGCCAAAGTCGCTTGCGGCCTTCACCGCGACGCCGAGCGCGATGCCCAGGTCGATGCTCTGCATGTGGCACATAGGGCCGCGCATCATGCCCTGGTCTCTCTTTTTCGCCTTCGCCATGGCCGGGCAATCTATGCCGCAGGCACCGCAGTTCAGTGGCGATTCGACTCGTTTCGGCTCACCGGTCACACCGATGATCAGCACCACTGACGATTGCCTGACATCTTCGGCATTTCGTTTGAAGAAGGCGAGCCTTTCCGGGTCCTCGCGGGAGACCTCCTCCATGGTTACGGCCAGCTTCTCCAGCTCTTCCCGTTTGTGCAGAATAAGCGTTTTAACTGAGTCAAGACCCCTCGTTTTAGGGGCGGTGCGGACACTGACCGCCATCAGTTTTGCGGCAGTTATAATTCCATCCGTTTCCGCTTCGTTTGAATCTATCGACATCGTTAATAATCTCCCTCCCGTATACTTGCCACGTGTGCTCTATCTGACAGTTTTAACACGCGACTGATTAATTATTGGCCTCCAAGACAATTCCACCAGAAAAGGGTCTTTGCGTTCGAAAAAGGACGCATCTCTTCCAAAACAGCCCCGTTTTTATACCTCTGTCATTCGCCCCAGTTGTCCATGTCAGCGATTGCCTGGTGAAGAACAGCCACCGCGCGTTCGGCGTTGTTCAGGTCGGCCACTTCGGTCGGGGAGTGGCTGTATCTCCGGGCCGCCACAAACATGAAAGTTGACTCAATATCCGGGTTTACCTCGTACGCAATATTATGGTCGGACCAAATCCCGGTACTCACGTCAACGTGGAACGGGATATTCAGTTTTTTAGCCGCGTCCGTCAACAGCTGGTTCAAACGGGGGCTGGCGAAGTTGACTTTGGCAGGGTAGGGGGTCGCAGGCTGGGTAAAGGCGAGTCGGCGCACGCCCAGCCCGGTGTGCATCGGGACCGTGCGCTGGATGTCAGGGTTGGCATCCTGGGCAAAGCCGGTGTCCAGGGCAATGAACCAGTCGGGTGTTACTTGCCGTAGAAAATGCCTGACGCCAAAGCTGCCTATCTCTTCCTGAGCCGAGCCGACGAAATAAATGTCGTGCTTTGGGGGCCTGGTCAGTTTTCGGGCTAGCTCGACGAGGACGGCGCAGCCCACCCGGTCATCAATGGACTGGCTGGCCAGTATCGTCTTGTTATCGTCAAGCCAGCGTGGCGGATGGTCGTAAACAATAGGGTCACCCACTGAGACGAACTCCTGCCGGTCGCCAACGTCTATCCACAGGGCGCCTGTTTCACGGCTGCCAACGGTGCTGCTGGCACAGACAACGCCGGGGACATCCCGCTCGGCACCGAGTATGAGCACCGGAGTACCGGGCAGATTACCAAAGTCAATCCAGCCTATCTTGTCAAACCAGACAAAATCGTCGACCTTCATCACCACCATGCTGACCTGGTCCGTATGAGCTACCAGCGCCAGCGAACGTTTTCCCTCCGTCCCTTTCTTCCTGGCGATGAGATTACCTATCTTATCAATGTAAATCTCATCAACGTGGTCTTTGAGTAGCTCATGGAGCCGATTGGCTACCCGACCTTCAAAGCCGATGGGGCCGGGAATCTGGACCAGTTCGTAGACCAAGTCGTTAATCATGACCGCACTCTTTCCCAATAATTAATTGAACGTGACTATCAAATAAAAATCATAGCATTGCTCTTTCTCATGTGTCAAACCTGCAAACTTCTCTATCGACTTTAAAAACCAAATTTAATATGTGACTGTATTTATGCTATACTTTGCCTTGGGCCAGCGTAGCTCAGGGGTAGAGCAGCGGTTTCGTAAACCGC
>CBFDCY010000067.1:0-6023 GCA_965603425.1 uncultured Dehalococcoidia bacterium
TGCGTTTGGGCAAGCTCATCTATCTCTATGACGACAACGGCATCTCCATTGAAGGTAAGACCGATATTACCTTTACCGAGGATATTACCAGGCGGTTTCAATCCTGTGGCTGGCAGGTTATCGGGCCGGTCAACGGTTTTGACATTGATGCTATGGAAAGCGCGCTGCGGGAAGCACAGTCAGATTCAGAGCGCCCCAGCCTGGTTATCTGCCAGACAGTCATTGGCTATGGCAGCCCGAACAAGGCGGGCAAAGCTTCCGCTCACGGTGAGCCGCTTGGTGAGGACGAAGTGCAGCTGACCAGGAAACAGCTGGACTGGGATAATGAAGAGGCGTTCACCGTGCCGCTGGAGGTGCTGAAACATCTGGGAAAGGCACAGGATAGAGGCAGAAAGCAGCAAGACGAGTGGCAGCAAAGACTGGAGGCATACCGTAAGGCATATCCTGATGCGGCGTGCCAGCTTGAAGAAGATATCAGGGGTGACCTGCCGGAAGGATGGGACAGTGACCTCGATGGTCTGTTCAAGAAGGAAACCAAACCGATTGCCACCCGTTCGGCCTCAGGGCTGGTAATGAATGCCCTGGCGCCCAGAATACGTTCCCTCGTGGGAGGCTCGGCTGACCTGGCCCCGTCGACGAAGACCCTGCTGTCCGAAGGCGGTGATTACGGCGCGGCTGATTACCGTGCTCGCAATCTGCATTTCGGCATCAGAGAGCATGCCATGGGTGCTATCGCCAGCGGTATGGCACGGCACGGAGGGGTTATCCCTTACACCGCCACGTTTCTCATTTTCTACGACTATATGCGCCCGCCGGTGCGCCTGGCTGCCATGATGGGGCTGCGGGTGATATATATCTTTACTCACGACTCGGTGGGGGTGGGGGAGGATGGGCCGACCCATCAGCCCATAGAGCAGCTCGTCGGCCTGAGGTCGGTTCCCAACCTGGTGACCATCCGCCCCGCTGATGCTACCGAGACCGTGGAAGCATGGAGGATTGCCCTGAAACGGGTCAATGGCCCGACGGCGCTGGTGCTCAGTCGCCAGAACCTGCCGGTGCTTGACCGCAAGAAACTGGCACCGGCCAGCGGTGTGCAGCGGGGTGGTTACATACTCCGGGACGCGGCGAAACCAGAGGTTATTATCATAGGCACCGGTTCGGAGGTGGCAATAGCGCTGGAGGCGGGTGAGTTATTGCAGGAAAAAGGTATAAGGGCGCGCATCGTGTCGCTGCCGTCCTGGGAATTATTTGATGCCCAGCCAGTTGAATACCGTAGCACGGTATTACCGGAGAGCATAAAAGCCCGGGTATCAATCGAGGCGGGAAGCCCGTTGGGGTGGGAGCGATATGTCGGCGATAACGGGGTTATTATCGGGATTCCTCATTTCGGCTCTTCCGCTCCGGGCAAAGTACTTTACGAGAAACTGGGCCTGACGGCTCAGCGCATGGCTGATGAAGCCGCGGACCTTGTGCGAGGAGGTGAGAAATGACACTGCGAATTGCCATAGGCGCCGACCACGGCGGTTTTCCGTTGAAGGCCGAGCTGCAACCGTGGCTGCGGGAATGCGGGTATGAAGTGATGGATCTGGGCGCCGAAACGCTTATCCCCACTGATGACTATCCTGATTATGCGCTGGCCGTCGCCGAGGCGGTAGCTTCGGGCAGGGCACAGCGTGGTATCATCATCTGTGGTAGCGGCATTGGTGCCTGCATCGTGGCCAACAAGATACCGGGGGTGCGGGCCTGTCCCTGCCATGATACCTATTCGGCGCACCAGGGCGTGGAGCACGATGATATGAACGTCCTCTGCCTCGGGGCACGGGTGGTGGGAGGAGCGCTGGCCCGGGAAGTGGTCGAAGCTTTCCTGAAAGCCGAATTTCTCGCTGAAGAACGCTTTCAACGGCGCCTGCAGAAAGTATTGAATATTGAATCGCAAAACATGATAAAGAGATAAGGATAATAATAAGGAAGATTGCGATGACGGATTTTCCGGTGGTTAGAGAGATGCTTGATGACGTAAAGCAGAAAGATGTCGTAGCACGTATCTGGCACAAAGACTACACGGTATGGAAGCCAGAGCCAAAAGAGATCACAAATCGACTTGGCTGGCTGGCTCTTCCCGAAACGATGAAAGAAAAGGTGCCGGAATTAACGTCGTTTGCCGAGGAAGTGCGCAGCGCCGGATACAGACACGTAGTGCTGTTGGGTATGGGTGGCGCCAGTCTGGGCGCGGAGGTGCTGCACGACACTCTGGGCAGCGGGAGGGATTATCCGGATTTCAGGATACTTGATTCCACCGTACCGGGTTGGGTGGCTACGGTTACGGAAGCCATCGACCCGGCACATACGATATTCCTGGTTTCATCAAAGTCGGGCGGTACCATCGAGACGGCCACCTTCTACAGGTATTTTCGCGGACTCGTCGAACAATCGGTGGGAAAGGAACATGCCGGGCGGAACTTCGTGGCCATCACCGACGCCGGGTCATCGCTGGCCGGGCTTGCGGAGGAAGCCGGGTTTCGCCGTGCCTTTTTGAACCCGGAGGACGTGGGTGGACGTTACTCGGTGCTATCCTATTTTGGACTGGTGCCGGCGGCGCTGACGGGAATTGAGATAAAGACCATTCTCGGGCGTGCTGAGGAAATGAGGCGCCAGTGCACTGCCGATGTTCCGGTTCAGGAAAATCCCGGCGCCTGGCTCGGTGCGTTAATCGGCACGTTTGCGCGACAAGGGAAAGATAAATTAACTCTGGTTACTTCATCGTCAGTGGCCAGTTTCGGACTGTGGCTGGAGCAGCTCATTGCCGAGAGCCTGGGCAAGGATGAAACCGGCGTTATTCCGGTCATGGGTGAGCCGGTTATGGCACCCGAAAACTATGGAGATGACCGGCTTTTTGTCTATTTGCGACTTCAGGATGACAACAACGATGATATAGATGAAGCCATAAAGCGTATCAGGTCTTCGGGACAGGACGTGATTACCCTGGATTTGAAGGATAAGTATGATATTGGCGCAGAGTTATTTCGCTGGGAGTTCGCCACGGCGGTGGCGGGTGCTATACTGGGCATCAACCCGTTTGACCAGCCCAATGTACAGGCGGCCAAGGACGCTACGGGTCGTGTTTTACAGGAATTTCAGAATACCGGCCAGCTGCCGTCACTGGAAATACCTGAATCACTTGATGACTTGATGTCGGAAGCCAGGCAGGGCGATTACCTGGCAATCATGGCTTTCACGAAACAGATGCCAGAGCTGGAAAAAACATGCGCCGAATTACGTCGTAAGGTAATGGAGAAACACCATATCGCCACCACCTTCGGCTACGGGCCGCGTTTACTGCACTCCACCGGGCAGCTGCACAAGGGAGGCCCTAACACGGGGCTTTTCCTTCAGGTAACCATGGCTCATGAGCATAAGATACCTGTCCCCGGTGCGCCGTACACGTTTGATATACTGGCGGATGCCCAGGCACTTGGTGACCTTCAGACCCTGCTGGCGCTGAAAAGGCGTGTGGTCAGGATTCATCTTGATTCCGGAGACACGGCGGCTTTCGCCAGAAGAGTTTCCGGCCTGGCGTAGCCGGTAAGGGGAAGATGGCTGAGATGGAACTGGGTATGATAGGTCTGGGGAGGATGGGTGGTAACATGGCGAGTCGTCTTCTAAAGGGCGGACATCGAGTTATCGTTTATGACCCGGTACCGGAAGCGGTGCAGGCAGTGGTGGAACAGGGAGCGGTCGGCACTACGTCAATTGCGGAATTAACCTCCAAGCTTGGAGCACCTCGTGCTGTCTGGCTGATGGTACCGGCCGGTGAAACCACGGAAAAAACCATCACCGAGGTAGCGACTCATCTATCGGCCGGGGATTGCCTGATCGATGGCGGCAACTCGTACTATAAAGACAGTATGAGGCGGGCTGCCGTGCTGGCGGAACGGAGTCTGGGTTTCCTTGATGTGGGCACGAGTGGCGGTGTCTGGGGACTGGAAAAAGGGTACTGCCTGATGATTGGAGGGGAGTTGACGGCTTTTCATAGGTTGGAGCCGATATTCCAGACCTTGGCGCCAGCGCTGGACAAAGGGTATGGTTACATTGGGCCGTCCGGTGCCGGGCACTTCGTTAAGATGGTTCATAATGGCGTTGAATATGGCCTGATGGAAGCCTATGCGGAAGGTTTTGAGCTGATGCAGGCCAAGCAGGAATTTGACCTGGACCTGGAGAAAGTCGCGGGGATATGGCGCGACGGGAGCGTGGTGCGTTCCTGGTTGCTTGACCTGGTCGCCATTGCTCTCGGTGAGGATGCGGAACTGGAAAACATTCAGGCCTATGTGGAAGATTCCGGTGAAGGGCGATGGGCGGCGCAGGAATCAGTGGAACTGGCAGTGCCGGCGCCGGTTATTGTCCAGTCGCTTCAGGCCAGGTTCCGCTCTCGTCAGGAGCAACCCTTCGGGGCGAAGCTGCTGGCCGCACTGCGGAAGCAGTTTGGAGGGCATGCGGTGAAAGAACCAGAGAAGTAAGACTCCTGGTGGAGTATCAATATTCCTGAACCAGCGACTGCAAATGGCGATAACTTTCCGCCGGGTCTGGCTGCAGAAAAACGGCGCTGCCCACGCAGATATAATCAACACCGGCGCTGGCGATTTCCCTGATATTGTTCTCCTTGACCCCACCGTCAACCCCGATTTCGATTCCAGATTGAATAGCTCTCAATTCAGCTACTTTGTCCATCACTTCCGGGATAAATTTGCTGCCGTAGAAACCTGGCGTTACCGTGAGAAGGAGAATACTATCAATCTGGTTGATATGAGGTGCGATGGCGGATACCGGCGTCTCCGGGTTGATGGCCAGCCCGATATCAATTTTGAGGTTTCTGCTGCGTGAAATAACTTTGTGGGGGGAGGTGGTGGCCTCGTGGTGAAAAATAATCTTGCTGGCGCCGGCCTGCTTGAAACCCGCAACGTATTCTTCAGGGTTGGTAACCATCAGATGGGCTTCCCATTTCAACTCGTCGGGCAGGCCGACAATCTGTTCCCGGGTAACGCTCCGCGATGGTACGAAGCGGCCATCCATAATGTCAATCTGGACAAAGTCGGTGAAGGTTTCTGCCTGACGGGCCATCTTCTCAAGGGCGGATGGGTCATCAGTAAGAATGGCCGGTACCACTTTCACGTTTCTGCTCATAGTAAACCCTCTTACCAGCAGGCGACTAACCGCAGTAATTGTAGGTTTCGTGAAGATACGGTGTCAAGTGTACAGAAAGGCTGCATTTCTTCGGGTGATGTATCGTGTAAAAACGAGAGGGCACTTTTCAGCGCCCTCTCCCATTTGCTTCTTGTCTCGAGCCCAACTCACTTCCGGTTATCACCGCCGGACCTGGTCTCTCATTACTGAGACTGACCTTTTTTACTAACTCGAGTCGAGTTCGAGGTCCGTCCGCCCTGCCGTCAGGCAGGGCACTACCGATCCACCTGCCATACTCCGAAGAGCTCGTGAAGTCTCACAGCACCACCTCCTCTGCGTAAAGATTCGGGAGCCACGAGCTTCCATATAATATTTCACCACAATTTACCATTAATGTCAATACATAACGGCCATATCTATTGGCAATGCCCCCTTCCCGTGTACAATTTCCGGCTATAAAAGATATTTTACGTATACCATAATTAAAAACTTTGACGATGTAAAATCACGATTATTCGTGAGGAAGGAGGAGCCTAGCAGTCGCAGGTTTTTTGGATATACGTCTAATGTCTATCTTCAGAGAAGGAGGTCATTTAGATGGCTGAAGTAACAAGGGAAAGATGGGCCAGCCGGGCACCCTTTATCTTTGCGGCCATAGGTTCGGCAATCGGCCTGGGTAACGTCTGGCGTTTCCCTTATATGACCTGCGAGTATGACGGGGCGACTTTTTTATCACTCTTTAGTCGGCATTAAAAGTAATCTTCGGCGTTGTCTTTGGGGTAGAAACCGAGCTTCTCCTTGGTTTCCGTCAGGTCAAACCAGCGGCGGTCATTGTTGCTGATGGC
>CBFDCY010000068.1:0-5842 GCA_965603425.1 uncultured Dehalococcoidia bacterium
CTTCAGTCCAAGCGCTTCGCACGCTTCGCGGTCCACCTCATAAGGCTCGCCGATAAATATCTTGCCATATTCTTCGACCTCGCCACGAGAGGCGTTATCTTCCCCGATCAGCTTATTTCGGGCTTCGATAATTCCCAGGTCGAAGGGAAGGGTGAAGTAGAGGTCGGCGATGACTCTATCAATACCCAGATTATATAACGCACTCCAGCTATTGGAAACCTCATCATGGTACTTGTTGTAGGGCAGCAACGAAAGAAGATTCATGATGCTGAGATGGCAGCTTCCCCTGATTACTTTCAGAGGAGCTACGGATATCAGGTAATCGCTGGAGAGGATGACGTTAGGCACCCAGAACGTGGGTATGGCCAGGGGCTTGGGGAGGGGATTATCCACCTCAACCCAGACACAGTCTTTGACATCCATGGTCAATACCCGCGGGAAGTCATAACCCAAGGCTTGATATACCGGATAAATCGGTTCGCCCTCGGGCGTACCGTCCAGAATAAGGATATCGGCATCACTGACCCGGCGGATGCCTTTGATAAGCGTTGCCAGCATGCCTTTGCTCGTTGAAACCGGGTATGTATCCATATGTGAGGCGTTCGGCTTGATTAAAATCCGGCGCGCTCTTGAAACCACGGTCGGCGGTTTAAACGTGAAATCATCGGCCTCGAATATCAAGATTTTCTCCTCATAAAGATGCTCAACCTGGGCAGCCGGTCGATTTTTTTCAACCCTGAGACTATGGCCACCAGAGTCCTGAGCAGCAGATTTCTGCCTGCCTTATCCAGTGGTACGTATGTGCCATCAACATACAGGTCAACACTATCGTCCGTGCTGGCCAAGTATTTCTGCTCAATTAAATCGGCGATTTCAGCGACTGCCTCGCTGGTGAACTGCGGCACATTGACATCGAGTGGTTTGTCGGTGACAATTGCCAGCAGTTGCTCCGGCGGGCTGACTGGGTCAGACCCCTGGTCGCCGCGAATGACTTCAATCTTGGGGTAGGGATACTGTTTAAATCCTTCTGTAAGGACAAGGTCGCAGTCCGCCCCGGCGTACTGAGCCAGAGCCTGCGGGTCAGGGTCATTTTCCAGACGCCGGATGACGGCCAGCCTGTCTTTTGAGCTTATCGCTGATACCTCGCTGCCTGCCTGACTAAAGCGCCAGCTATCTTTGTTTGGAGTATCAAGCTCAAAGGCATCAGCGGCGTGTTTGATAACGGCTATGCGGCGGCCACGCTGCTTGAGAACCTTTATCAGGGCTTCAAGCAGGGTCGTCTTGCCCGAGTCTGACTTTCCTACAATAGAGACAATAAAAGGCATGTCCAATTACCCGTCAGTTAAATATCGTCCTCGTCATCCCAGCCCAGCAGGATAACCTTGACTGTCTCACCGGCTTTAGCGCCTGCCGTGTCTTCGGGAACAATCACCAGACCGTTGGCCAGGCTCATTGAAGTGAGAATCCCCGAGCCCTGGGGCCCGGTAAGGTGGGCGTGGTACTGGCCATCGCTCCTGGTGACAATCGCCCGAGTATAAAGACGGCGGCCATCGGTATTGACCACGGGCTCTTCCAGCACGGCTTCAACCACCGGCTTGGCCAGGTTCTTTTTTCCCATCATCTTCAGCATTGCCGGACGGGCAAAGAGTTCGAAGGTGACCATGGAGCTGACCGGGTTGCCGGGGAGCCCGAGGTGGGGCACTCTTCGCGGGTTTCCGTTTTTGTCCACTCCCTTGAGCGTACCGAATGCCAGCGGCTTGCCCGGCTTCATCCGCACCGTTGAGAAGGTTATTTCACCTTCGCTGGCCAGGACGTCTTTCACCATATCGTAGTCACCGGCAGATACGCCGCCGCTGGTAATCAGCATATCGGCGTCAAGCCCCTGGCGAAGTTTGTCCAGCAGCGATGCCTCGCTATCAGACGCAATGCCAATTATTTTGGGGACGCCCCCATAGCGCTTGACCAGAGAAGCGACGCTGTACGTGTTGCTGTTGTATATCTTTCCGGGGGGTAGCGGCTGGTCAATGTGAACGAGCTCGTTGCCGGTGGCCAGAACCGCCACCACCGGGCGGCGGACAGCGTTTACCTCGCTCATGCCCAGTGAAGCCAGAACGCCGACTTCAGCGGGCCTGAGCACGGTGCCTTTTCTAAGTATGGTTGTCCCTCGGGCGATATCCTCTCCGGCACGCCGGATATTCAGGCCGTTTTTAACTTCACATAATATTCCGATTTCGTCGTTGCCTGAACCCTGGCGCTGGGCTTCGTCCGTGTCTTCAAAGCGAATAACGCTATCGGCGCCTCGGGGCACCGGCGCGCCGGTCATAATGCGGATGGCTGTGCCTGGCGTAACCTCACGCTGGGAAATGGAACCAGCGATAACAGTGTCGATAACGCGCAGGATGCGCGGCGACTGGCCGCTGGCGCCAAGCGTATCACCGGCTTTTAAGGCGTAGCCGTCCATAGCGGCGTTGTCCAGTGGCGGTATATCTATATGGGAGATAATGTCTTCGGTCAGTACCTGACCCATTGATTCCAGAAGTGGAGTTTCCTCGGCTTCAAGTATGTCTACGCAGCCGAGCACTTTTTCTAAGGCCTCTTCAACGCTTATCATCATTTCATTCCTCTGGCGATTTCCCCTGCCTTGAGAAGGTCGGCCCGGGTGTTGATATTAAAAAAACTCAGGTGTTCGGGGTCAAACGGCTCAATTTCGTCGGCTTCCAAATATCTTGTCCTGGCCATCGGGAAAAGGCGGTGTATCGATAATTTATTCTGCTTCAGCAGGTGTTCCATGGGTTCCAGGCAGTTCTTGGTATAAATGGCATGCAACGGTTCCACCAGATTGCCCACCCTGGGTACCACGAGGTCGAAATCGGCCAAAACTTCCATCATATAGCGCAACAGTGCCGTATTTAGAAAAGGCATATCCGAGGCGACGGCAAGGTTGCAGAATGAACTTGAGGTTACCAATCCAGTGTAAACACCACCCAGTGGACCTTTACCCGGATAAATATCGGTTACTATCTTTAATCCGGAATATTTATCCGGTTTAACCAGGGCATTATTGCTGGCGGTTACCAGTATGGTCTCCTGGGAGAGGGGAGTTACCCGGTCTATTACCAAGTCCAGCAAATTTTGGTCGCCAACGGTTTCAAAAACCTTATCGTGCCCTAAACGTAAACTCTTGCCGCCGGCAAGAACAATGCTGCTAATTTCCAATGTAACAAAACCATCCCACAGCCTCTCCCTCTATTTTATTTTACCATGACCGTCGGCGTACGTCTAGAGGCGGAAGCTGGCTTCCGCCTCGTTTCGCTACGGTTTGATCAGCCAGGGCATCAACTCACGCAGTTTCTTGCCGGCTGTTTCGGAACCGTGCTCATCTTCCATACTCAGAAGGGTGAGGTAATTGGGGTGGCCAATGCTACCCTCAAGCAGCCACTGGTGGGCGAAGGTGCCGTCCTCGATCTCACGAAGTAACTGCCGCATATTTCCCTTGACCGAATCATCAATCACTCTGCGTTCGCGGGACATTATTCCGTACTGTGCCGTCTGACTGCAGCGACGTATCATGCCGGGGATACCGTAGCTGTTGATAAGGTCGGCAACGCCTTTGAGCTCGTGGAACAGTTCCAGGTAGGCAGTCTCCTCGCTGTAGCCGGCCTCAACCAGGACCTCCCAGCCTGCCTTTAAGAGACCCACTACCCCGCCACCAATCCCGCACTGCTCGTTGAAGATGTCAGTAACCGTCTCCTCCTTAAAGGTTGTCTCAACGACCCCGCCCCGGGTGCAGCCGATAGCTTTGGCGTAAGCGAGCGCTGCGGACATCGCCTTTCCAGAGCTATCCTGATGGACGGCAACGCTCCCCGGCGGTCCCTGATTTTCGGTGTAGAGTTTACGCAGCAGGACGCCGTGTATCTTGGGCGCGACCATGGTAACGTCAATGGTGGATGGAGGCACAATCTGATGGTAATAGATATTGAAGCCATGGGCAAACTGCAGCGTTTTGCCGGCGACCAGTTGTGGTTCAACTGACTGGCGGTATATCTGAGGCTGAAGGTCATCGGGGGCCAGAAGGACGATGATATCTGCCTTTTCGGCTACGTCAGCAGTATCCGATACGTCAAAACCGGCCTTTTCCGCGGCTTTCCAGGCAGCGCTGCCGGGCGCATCGGCAACAAGCACCCTGCCGCCGCTGTCACGCAGGTTCAGTGCCTGCGCATGGCCTTGGCTGCCGTAACCGATGATGCCGATGGTCTTGCCATCCAGCAGGGAAAGGTCAGCGTCCCGGTCATAATACATTTCTGCCATTTGTTTGTTCCTCCTTGCATAAAAATGCAAATAGATGCTGTTTACAGCGCTGGCTTCAGCACGATAATCCGGGTGGTTGGGGGTATCTCTCCGGCCCTGAACTCGACTTCACTGGCATCGGGCTGGCTGATATTCTCCTTGCCGCGCAGGAATTCCTCCACGCCGGCTATCGGGAAGTCACATTTGCTGTTCTTGAAATGCATCGGGATGACCACTCTGGGCTTGAGTTGCTCGGCAACCCGTCCGGCAACGGTGGCATCAATGGTGTAAAAACCACCCACCGGCAACAGGAGCACGTCCACGGCGCCTGCCTGTGCCGCCTGCTCGGTGGTCAGCTCGTGGCCTAGGTCGCCGAGATGGCATACCTTTACCCCATCGACCTCAAAGCAGAATATGGTATTGCTGCCCCGCTCCTTCCCCTCGCTGGAGTCGTGGAAGGTGGCAATGCCCTTGAATTTGATGCCTCTGATTTCGGCATCGCCTTTTACCACCTGGGGAGCACCCTTTACGGCGGCAACATTGCCGTGGTCGAAATGGTCATGGCTTACGGTAGCGATATCGGCGGACTCATCGATTGCCCCATAGAGGAGTTTATCATTTGGCTCATAAGGGTCGGTGATAATTCTCACCCCGCTGTCCGAGGTGATGAGGAAAGACGCGTGTCCCAGCCACTTTATCTTCATCTTATACCTCCTGTTTGATTCTATTTAGACGACTTCTGTGCCAGGGAGACAACCAGATTGACCAGTGTCCGCACCGGCACACCGGTAGCTCCCTTTATCTGGTAGCCGCGCTCTTTATCAGTCAGGCTGGTGCCGGCGATATCCAGGTGTACCCAGGGGATGTCATCAACAAATTCGGCTAAAAATTTGGCGGCGGTAATGGCTCCGGCTAGCCTGCCGCCGACGTTTTTAACATCGGCCACATCGCTCTTGTTCTGCTCCCCGTATTCGTCAAACATTGGCATCTGCCAGATGCGTTCTCCGGCTTCGTTCCCCGCGGCAATAATGAGGTCTATCAGTTCCTGGTTATTGCCGAAAGCGCCGGTGCAGATATCACCCAGCGCAATGAGGCAGGCGCCGGTCAGCGTGGCGGCGTCAACCATTTTCCTGGCACCATGTTTTCTGGCATAACTCAAGGCATCGGCCAGTATCAGCCGCCCTTCGGCGTCGGTGGAGATTATCTCCATCGTCTTGCCGTTCATGGCGGTGAGGACATCCCCCGGCTTGAGTGCGTTGCCGTCGGGCAGGTTCTCCGTTGCCGGAATGAGCGCCATTACATTTATTTTGGGCTTGAGCTGAGAGATAGCAACCATCGCGGCGATGACCGCCGCGCCTCCCGCCATATCTCCCTTCATTTCCTGAAGCTTCTCCGAGGGTTTTATGGAAATGCCGCCGGAGTCAAAGGTGATTCCCTTGCCCACCAGGGCGATATCCGGTTCTTTTGCCGTGCCGCCTTTATAGTTCATTACCATAAATTTCGGTGGCTGTCGGCTTCCCCGGGAGACGCCCAGCATCCCGCCCATGCCCAGCTT
>CBFDCY010000069.1:0-5517 GCA_965603425.1 uncultured Dehalococcoidia bacterium
CCAAAAAGGGCGAGCCCAGCGCTGAAATAAAACGCCGCATTGATATCTATAAGGTCAACAATAGCTCCGGTCAGAATTGGCCCCACTGACATGCCAATGCTCATCGCCATGGTTATGGCGGCAATCGCTGAGCCCATGCCGTATTTCCTCCCCTCCTCGACGGTCAAAGCCATAACAGACGGCGTGGAAATGGCACTGCCGAAACTGCCCAGAATACATAGCGCCAGCAGCGGCCAGAAGCCCGGTGCCAGCGGCACCAGAAACAAATAAGAGAAAATCACAATACAGCCGATGCCCACCAGCACCCGCCGGTTAAAGATGTCGGCCATCCTGCCTCCCAGAATCCCAAGCATCGACACTAAAAGCACATGAACTGCTATCAATATCCCGATAAGGTTCGCCGGCAGGCCGAGGCGCGTAGCCGCTAAAAGCGGTAAAAAGGTAAAAAAAGAAGACCTGCCCAGGGCAATCGCCAGCCGGAAGCTGCAAAGCCCGATCATGGTACTGCTCCGGCGCATGTCCATAAAAGAAAGGGGCAAAGCCGTCGCTGACTTTCTCGAATCGCTTCGGGGCAGCAGAGCAATCGCAATAAAAAACGCGATAAGGTTAAGAACACCCATGGTGATGAAAGCGAGGTTCATACCCCACTGGGCGGCCAGCATCCCGCCCATAAGCGGCCCGAAACCAAAGCCACCGAAAAAGGCGGCATTGGAGTACCCCATCCACTTCCCCTCCTCACCTTCCGGAGAAAGGTCACCGATATACGCCTGAGCAATAGGCAATATCATGGCACCGCTTACCCCGTGCACCAGTCGTATCAGGACCAGATCGTAGACATGATTTGCCAGAACGTACGCAAATGAAATCAGCGCATAGGTAAAGAGACCGATAACGAGAAAAATCTTCCTGCCTTTACGGTCGGAAAGTCGGGCAAAAAACGGTGTGACCAGGGTACGGGAAATGGCAAAGCTGGCGAAGATAAACCCCAGCCATAGTCCGGTTGCCCCCATGCCCTCGGCATAGAGCGGCAGGAGCGGAACGACAATGCCGGCGCCCAGCATGGAGGAAAATATGGCCAGAGCTAAAACGGGGAATACTCGTTTTATCATGAGGCTTCAAGTGCATTATAGCGATTTCCCTGAGAGTCAGGCAAATTGCAGGCAGCTCGTTTGCACTCGTCGAGTGGCACTGCTATAATAGGGCTGATGAACAGGTAGGGATGGGTCAAGCCTCTCGTCCCAGGGCAGGGTGAGAGGTTTTCCTTATCAACGGACAGGTTTTAATAATGGTACCAAAAGCAAATCAAGAAAGAGCAGAGCACCTTGAGACCATGCGGCACTCTGCTTCCCACGTCATGGCGGAAGCGGTTCAATCCATCTTCCCCGACGCCAAGTTCGGCATCGGCCCGGCAATCGAGAGCGGTTTCTATTACGACTTTGATTTACCGCGCCCGCTCAGCCCGGATGACCTGCCTGTTATCGAGAGCAAGATGAGAGAAATCATCGCCGCTGACGCCCCGTTCATCCGAAAGGAAGTGACCAGAGAAGAGGCGAGCCAGACATTCGCCGGGCAGCCCTACAAACTGGAGTTGATAGACGAACTGCCAGATGAGAAGGTGAGCCTCTACCAGCAGGGCTCGTTCCTGGACATGTGTCGCGGTCCTCACGTGAAATCAAGCGGGGAAATCAAGGCCTTTAAACTCCTTAATATCGCCGGGGCCTACTGGCGCGGCGATGAGCACCGCCCGATGCTGCAACGGATATACGGGATTGCTTTTGACACCGAAGAGGCCGTGACCGAGCACCTGCAACTGCTTGAGGAGGCCGCCCGCAGAGACCATCGCAAGCTGGGCAGAGAGCTCGACCTGTTCAGCATTCAGGATGAATTTGGCCCGGGACTGGTTCTCTGGCACCCAAAGGGAGCCGTCATCCGGCGCGTCATTGAGGACTTCTGGAAGGATGAACATTTCAGACGCGGCTATGACCTGGTCTACACACCGCACATCGCCCGGATGGACCTCTGGCGAACCAGCGGGCACCTTGAATTCTACCAGGACTACCTTTACAGCCCCATGGACATCGAAGGGCAGAAGTATATCCTCAAGCCGATGAACTGCCTGGGGCACATCTCAATTTACAAGACCAGACTGCGGAGCTATCGCGACCTGCCACTGCGCTACGCCGAACTCGGCACCGTCTACCGTTATGAGCGCTCCGGCGTGCTTCACGGACTGTCCCGTGTCAGAGGCTTCACTCAGGACGACGCCCACATTTTCTGTCGGCCCGACCAGCTGGAAGACGAGGTAGTCGGAGTTCTGGACCTCGCCCTCTTTATGATTGACACCTTCGGTTTCCAGAACTACCAGTTATTGCTCTCCACCCGACCCGATAAGTATGCCGGCACAGCGGAAATCTGGGAGGAGGCTACTGAAACCCTGCGCCGGGCACTCGAGCGGTCAGGGCGTGACTATGAGATTGACCCGGGCGAGGGCGTCTTCTACGGTCCAAAAATCGATATCAAGTTCGAGAGCGCACTGGGCAAGGCATGGCAGGGCCCGACCATTCAGGTCGACTTCAATCTGCCGCCCCGTTTTGACGTTAACTACATCGGGGAGGATGGTAAGGAGCACCCGGTGGTCATGGTCCACCGCACCGTGCTCGGCAGTATGGAACGCTTTCTGGCCACCCTGCTGGAACACTACGGGGGCAACTTTCCGGACTGGCTGGCACCGGTTCAGGTACAGGTAATCCCGGTGGCCGACCGCCATGCCGATTATGCCTGCCAGATAAAAAGTGAGCTTATGGACGATGGTATCCGCGTGGAGGTTGATGCCCGGGCGGAACGAATCAATCTCAAGATTCGCCAGGCACAGCTGGAAAAAATACCCTACATGCTGGTAGTAGGCGATAAGGAAGTGGAGACCAAGATCGTATCCGTTCGCCGGCGCAGCGGGGAGCAGACCACCGCCCAGTCCCTGGCGCACTTCAAGGACTCTGTTAAATCAGCTATTGCCAGCCGGGCGAGGGATAGTGAACGCAGCGGTGGTAAGGCAAATTAACAGGATAAATTAATGCCTTGCTTCCCTGAAGTTGATTATTGATTTATAATATGATATATTTCTCAACGTATAATAGCTGTGCTTGAAGGAGGTTGATAAGGACATAATTAAACAGCTGCGCATAAATCAGATGATTAGAGCTCAGGAAGTTCGTCTTGTGGGGGAAAAGGGAGAGCAGTTAGGAATTATGCCCTTGAGTCAGGCACAGGAGACCGCCAGAAAGCATGACCTTGACCTGGTTGAAGTTGCCCCAGCCGCCGTTCCCCCGGTATGTCGCCTGCTGGACTATGGAAAGTTTAAATATCAGCAGGCCAAAAAAGACCAGGGAATGAGGAAAAGCCAGAAAGTCTCTCAGCTCAGAGAGATACGGCTGCGACCGAAGATTGGCATCCATGATTTCGAGGCTAAATCCAGGACCGCGCGAAAACTGCTGGTTGACGGCGACAAAGTAAAGGTAACCGTGCTGTTTCGGGGACGTGAGATAACTCATCCGGAATTGGGTCATAAACTGCTACAGCGGATGACAGAGACACTCAATGAGAACGCCTCCATGGAGAGACAGCCCATCATAGAAGGAAAACGTATGAATATCATCCTGACACCGGTTACCAAAGCGAAAGCCAAAGAAGAGATAAAGGAAAATCAAGATGCCAAAGATGAAAACGCATAAAGGCGCGAAAAGTCGCTTCCATATTACCGGCAGCGGTAAAATCATGCGGGTCAAAGGCCCGAAAAGCCACCTGCGAAGAAACAAAGCCAAGCGGGTCAAGCAGCTCTTCGACGGCAAAATTGAGCTGCATGCCGCTGACCGAACCAGAATTAAAAGACTGATTCCCCACGGGGTTGACTAGATAGGAGGGCTGTTCCTTGCCAAGAGTGAAGAGAGGGGTTACCACCCACCGCCGGCACAAAAAGATACTTGCCATGACCAAGGGGCAGACGGCATCCCGGCATATCCTCTACCGCCGTGCCCACGAGTCGATGCTACATTCCTTGAGCTACGCCTACCAGCACCGCCGCGAGCGGAAAGGCGATATGAGAAAGCTGTGGATTCTGCGGGTTAACGCCGCCAGCCGTGCCCAAGGCTTGAAGTACGGGCAGTTTATGAACCTGCTGAAGAGGTCCGGCATCGCCATAAACCGGAAGATGCTGGCCGAAATGGCGGTAAGAGAGCCAGAGGCTTTCCGTAGCCTGGTCAACACCGTACAAGAGAAGGCGCAAGGCTAACACGAAACAACGGTATTTGCCACGACTCGTTTATTTCTCCTTCCATACCAAGAGAAAGACCGCAGCAGGAAAATGATACAGCAGCTTGACGAACTGAAGACAAAGGCGCTCCAGGAACTGGGCACGATACAGGACGAAAAAGAGCTGGAATCATGGCGAGTCCGTTACCTGGGGAAGAAAAGTCCCCTGACCTCAATCTTGCGCAGCCTGGCCACATTACCTCTCGAAGAGAGGAAATCAGCCGGCACCCAGGCCAACCAGCTTAAGACTGACCTGGAAAGCGGCCTGCAGGAGAAAGAGCAGGCACTTCGAGAGGCACAACTTATCTCCGGGACACGGCAGGAAATCCTTGATATTACCCTGCCCGGGCGACCCCTGCCGACCGGGCGTCTGCACCCTATCACACAGACCCTGAATGAAATTTGCGACATCTTTGCCTCCATGGGCTTTCAGATATCCGAAGGGCCGGACGTGGAGTGGGACTACTACAACTTCGAGGCCCTGAATATTCCCGCCGAACACCCTTCCCGCGATACCTTTTCCACCAGCTGGGTGGAACCCAAGTCGGAAAGCGGTCAGTACAACATGCTTCTCCGCACCCACACCACGGCGGTGACGGCGCGCGTCATCGAGAAAATGGAACCGCCCATACGGGTAATTGAGCCGGGCAAGGTCTATCGCTACGAGGCAACAGATGCCACCCACCTCCCCATGTTCCACCAGATCGACGGCCTGGCCGTGGACAAAGGCATTACCCTGGCCGACCTCAAAGGAACGCTTTACGAGTTCGCCCGCCGCTTTTTCGGCGAAGAAAGAAAGGTGCGCTTCCGCTGCGATTTCTTCCCCTTTGTCGAGCCGGGTGTGGAGATGGCCATTGAGTGCCTGGCCTGCAACGGCAAGGGGTGTCGACTCTGCGGGTACAGCGGCTGGATTGAAATACTCGGCGCTGGCATGACCCACCCCGAAGTGCTGAAGCGAGGCGATATCGACCCTGACAAATATGGTAGCTTTGCCTTCGGCATCGGCATCGAGCGACTGCCCATGCTGCGCTACGGCATTGATGATATCAGGCTTTTTTACGGCAACGACCTGAGATTCTTAAGACAGTTTTAGCATCGAAAAATGAAAGTTCCGTTTAAGTGGCTCAAGGAGTTCGTTGACATCGCCCTGCCGCCGGACGAAGTGGCAGACAGGCTGACCATGTCCGGGACTGAGGCCCAGGGGGTACAGGC
>CBFDCY010000070.1:0-5427 GCA_965603425.1 uncultured Dehalococcoidia bacterium
GCCGCTGGTCATCACCATTGAGGAGGCACACCGTTTTCTGAACCCGGAGGTTGCCGCCCGGACCATTTTCGGCACCATCGCCCGCGAGATGAGAAAATACAATGTGACACTGCTGGTCATTGACCAGCGTCCCAGCGGCATAGACGCTGAGGTGATGTCGCAGATGGGCACCAAAATCACCTGCCTGCTCGACAACGAACGGGATGTTGACAGTGTCCTCGCCGGCGTTTCCGGCAAAAGCGCGCTGAAATCAGTGCTCTCCCGGCTGGAATCAAAGCAGCAGGCACTCATTTTCGGGCATGCCGTACCGATGCCGGTGGTCATCCAGACGAGGGAGTACGGCTCACCACAGTCTTATAAGGAATTTCTCACTGCTGGAAAGGCCGAGGGCGGGAAACAGGCGGAAAAAGACATCGAAGAACTGTGGGGATGAGGGGCTGGCCCGCCACCGGAAACACAAACAATTGAGATGCGTGATATTATGACACGTGTTAACTGGTTAGCTGTCGGCGCTGGTATTGTTCTGGGCCTTATTTTTCTGGCCGCCGGTCTGGGGAAAACTCTCAGTCAGACGGATTCGTTTGTCATTTTCGTTTTTCCGGAGTTCCTGCCCACCGCACTGGACGAGTTCATTTTCCGGTGGTTGCCCGGCATCGAGATTGCTATTGGCGCACTGCTCATTTTCGGCATTGCGGCTCGACTTATTAGTTCTCTGGCGCTGGCGCTTACCGTCGGCCTGATTGCCAATAATACCATACTGCTCATCCAGGGGTTTGGCGACAAGCCTTGCGGCTGTTTTGGAGAGGCGGAAAGATGGGTACAGTTAAGGCTGTCTATTGCCGGCGCGCTGTATATCGATGTTGTGATGCTTATCATTGGCATTATGATTTTATTCTATTACCGGGGCAAATTCGTCAATATCCGTCCCTGGTTCTTGAGGAGGAGTTGAATTGCCAAAGCCAAAGGTCGGACTGGCGATGGGGGGTGGTGCGGCGCGGGGAATGGCACACATCGGTGTACTGACCGTTCTGGAGAAAGAAGGCATTCCCATTGACCTGATTGCCGGCACGAGCGTCGGGGCCGCGGTTGGTTCGCTCTATGCGCGAGGTAAAAACGCCGGCCTCATCAAAGAAAAAGTCATCGAACTTTCACGGCGCAGGCTGACCCAGTTCATCGACCCCGCCCTGCCCAAGACCGGGCTCATCAGGGGGAAGAAATTTAGCGACCTGCTGGTCTCGCTTCTCGGCGGCAATATCAAATTCAGCGATTTGCTGATACCGTTCGCCTGCACCGCGAGCGATATTGATACCGGGGAAGCGGTTGTGCTCGACCGAGGTTCCGTGGTAGAAGCGGTCAGGGCCAGCATTTCCCTGCCGGGAATATTCACCGTGGTGAAGCGGAGAGGCAGAAACCTGGTGGATGGAGGCCTGACCAACCCGGTGCCGGTGAGCCTTGCCAGAGAAATGGGCGCTGATTTCATCATTGCGGTCAATGTTATCCCCGGCGTACTCGACCCGGCACACCAATCGATTAAGAGAAGCACGAAGGGTGGCAAGGAGCCAAACATTCTCCATGTCCTGGTTCAATCCATACACATCGGCACCTATTCGCTGGTGAGGTCGGGTCTGGAAAGGGCCGACGTCGTGATTGAACCGGACGTTGTGCATATCGGGGCGGGTGATTACAATCATGCCCGGGAGTGCATCGAAGAGGGTGAACTGGCGGCACAAAAAGCCATGCCTGAAATCAAAAGCAGGCTGGGAGTCTGAGGCCTGTGGAGTCTGATATTGCCTGAAGCTGAAGCCCCCTCCACGGAACGCCGCCAGTTTCTGGCCGCCTGGCACTACCCGCAATTCCGCCTCCTTTTCATCTCGTCAATGGGTACTTTTATTGGCCGCTGGATGGAAACGGTGGTCGGTGCCTGGCTGGTTCTGGAGATGACGGATTCCCCCTTGATGGTTGGTCTGCTGGGGACATGTCGCTTTGTTTCCATGCTGTTGGGACCTTTCTGTGGTACCATTGCCGACCGATTTAACCGGCGCAAGATTCTTATCACCGTGCAGGTGGTTTACGCTTTCAGCGCCCTGATTATCATGGCGTTATTCCAGGCCTCACACCTTGAGGTATGGCATCTCTTTCTGTTCACCCTGGTAGGCGGTGTATCATATACCTTTGATTATTCCACCCGGCATGCCACTGCTGCCGATATCGTGAAAAGGCACCACGTGGTCGCGGCTATCTCTCTCCTGTTTGTAGCGCAGGGCAGCACCACTATAATGGGGCCGCTTCTCGGCGGAAGCTTGCTCGAGGTTATCGGGGCCAGCGGTTGTTTCGCTTTGATTGCCGCCAGCTTCTGCCTGTCTTTCTTCTCTCTTTTGCCTATGAAAATCGAACCGCCACCCGGACCGGTGGTCCGGGAATCAATGTGGCAGAGCTTGGTGGCAGGCTTCCGTTACTTGGGACAGGACCGGGCTCTTTCCGCACTGATACTGATTGCTGCTCTGGTGAACCTCTTCGTCTTCCCGTACTGGTTCACCCTGATTCCGGTATTTGCCCGGGACGTCCTGCATACCGAGGTAATTGGCTATAGCCTGCTCATGGCGGCGATTGGACTTGGTAATACGGTTGGTCCGTTCCTGGTCGCCATAATGCCCGATTCAATACGTCGGGGAAGGCTGCTGGCGGCGGTAACCATTGCCTGGCCGATCATGCTGGTGCTCTTCGCCTTCTCGCGCCTCTTTCCCCTGTCTCTTGTTATTCTGGTTGTAGCCGGACTGAATCAGGGGATGTGCATGGCGCTTATTCAGTCGCTCCTGCTGATGTGGTCTACAGAGGAAATGAGGGGCAGGGTTTCCGGGGCACGTGCGTTTGCCGTTGGCACACTGCCGCTGGGCAACCTGCTTACCGGCGCCGGTGCCGGTTTCTGGGGAGCACCAACCATGCTGCTGGTTAATTCGGCTGCGGCTATAGTAATCGCCATCATCCTTATCGCCTGGGCTTCGGCGCTGCACAAGCGTTGATAAAACTGGAAAGGCTTTCCAATTGACGGGAAACGGCATATGATATATAATTATTATTGCAAATGATTTGCAATAGCATTAAGATTAAGGGTGGCAGTGAAATGACAACGGGTAGCAGAAAACTGAATGGGGCCGGGAAGAGGTCTACTCGCCAGCGAGCCCTGATTATGGACGTTATCCGTCGGGGGCAGGGGCATCTTGACGCCGATGAGATATTCCGTCGCGCCCGTGAAAGGGAACCGCGCCTCAGCCTCTCTACAGTCTATCGCACCCTGCAGATGATGAAGGAGCTGGACCTGATAGATGAGCTGCATTTTGCTGAGAGCCATCATCATTATGAGGTAAAGCCGACCAGGGAACACCATCACTTGGTCTGCCTTGGCTGTGGGCGGATTATTGAATTTGACTACCCATTGTCAAACTATCTGAAAAAGGAAGTGCCGGAAGCAAAAGGCTTCGAAATTGAAGAAACGGAAATAAGTGTTGCCGGCTACTGCGTCCGTTGTCAGCGGGCTCGTCGGTAAGGGCGGCATGGCTCTGTAGAAAAGAGGATCTATGACCGAAAAAAAGCATATAAATCTGAGGCAAATGTATCCCGGCCAGAGTGGCAGAGTGATGCAAGTCGCCGGGGGGATAGGAATGGTGAACCGTCTCAACGCTCTGGGTATCAGGCCGGGTAAAAAGATTACCAAGGTCAATTCGATGCTGATGCGGGGGCCGGTAACCGTGCAGCTGGGCGGTACCCGGCTGGCGATTGGTTTCGGCATGGCGAACAGGATTCTCGTTGAGATCGAGCAGTGATGGGGGAGAGGGAGAATGGCGTATCACGGCACGAAAAACACGTTAGAAAGCGGCGGGAGAAGAAAAGCGGCCTGAAACAAATCCTCCTCATGGGCAACCCCAATGTCGGCAAGAGCGTCGTTTTTTCACGAATGACCGGCGTGCGGGTTATCGCCTCCAACTATCCCGGCACCACGGTTGGTTACACGCATGGACAGACGAAGGTCGGGGACGATACGGCGGAAGTGATTGATGTGCCCGGCACCTATGGCCTGGAACCAACCTGTGAGGCGGAAGAAATCGCTTTGCGAATGCTCGCCACCGGCGATGTGGTCATCAATGTGGTTGATGCCACCAACCTGGAGAGAAACCTCAACCTGACGCTCCAGTTGTTGGAAAAAGGCGTCCCGATGGTCGTCGCCCTGAACATGTGGGACGACGTTGGACACCGTGGCATAAGCATTGATTTAAAACGGCTTGAAGAGCTGCTCGGCGTCCCCGTTATCCCCACGGTGGCAATAACCGGACAGGGAATCAAGGAACTGGTAGAGAGCATTCCCGAGGCCAGCGTGCCAGGCTTACCGCCTCGCAGCCATGATGAGCGTTGGCAGGCGATTGGCAATATTGTGGAACACGTGCAGCAGGTCACCCACCGTCACCATACCTGGCTGGAGCGTCTGGAGGATGCCAGTGTCCGTCCCTTTACCGGAATTATCATCGCTGCGGTGGTTCTCATTGGCATGTTCCTCGGCATTCGCTTCGTCGGTGAAAGCCTTATCACCTATGTCTTAGACCCCATATTTGAGCACCTCTGGACACCGGTGATACTTTTTTTCAGCAATCTTATGGGGGGCTCCGGTATTCTCCATGACATGCTGCTCGGCAGTACCATTGTCGGTGAAGTCAATTATATAGAATCGTTTGGCCTGCTGACCACCGGGCTCTATGTGCCTTTTGCCATGGTACTACCCTATATCGTCTCTTTCTACCTGGTGCTCGGGCTGCTGGAGGACGTCGGTTACCTGCCGCGTCTGGCCGTGCTTATGGATACCATCATGCACCGGCTGGGACTTCACGGCTATGCTATTATTCCCACGCTGCTGGGACTCGGCTGCAATGTGCCGGCAGTTCTGGCGACAAGGATACTGGAAAGCAAGCGGGAGAGGTTCATTGCGGCCACGCTTATATCTATCGCTGTGCCCTGTGCCGCGTTGCAGGCAATGGTCTTCGGCCTGGTGGGGGAGCGGGGCCTGCAATATGTCGCCATTATCTACGGCACCCTGTTTCTCGTCTGGATAGTTCTTGGCTTTATTCTCAACCGCATGGTTAAAGGGTTCAGCCCCGAGCTGTTAATCGAGATACCGCCCTATCGAATGCCGCCGTGGCGGACCGTGCTGCAGAAGCTATGGCTCAGGGTTCATGGTTTTCTGCGCGAGGCCATCCCGATTATTCTGGGCGCCGTTCTGGTGATAAACATACTGTACTTACTGGGCGTCTTCAATGCTATCGCCAATTTCACGGCGCCGGTCGTTACCGGTCTGCTGGGTTTACCCAAGGAAGCGGTGGTGGCGCTGGCGATAGGCTTCCTGCGCAAAGACGTGGCCGTGGGCATGCTGGCACCACTGGC
>CBFDCY010000071.1:0-5386 GCA_965603425.1 uncultured Dehalococcoidia bacterium
CAGGGGCCACACCAGGTGGCCCAGAAATTGAGCAGGACCGGTTTGCCGCGTAAGCCGCTGAGCGACACCTCCTGTCCATCCAGGTCGTTCAAGGTGAAGTCCGGCGCCAGTTTGCCTATCTCCGGCCCGTATCCTGATGTCGTACCGGAACTGGCGCAGCCGGACAGAAAAACTCCGGAGCATGCCACAGAAATAATCAGCACCGCTACAATTAGCTTTAAAGCCTTCATAAAAACCTCCGCCAATAAATCCTTACGCCGCGATAGTGGAGAACCAGTGTATTTGATTGGTCAGAACCAGAATTCCGATAATTATCAAAAGCAGACCGCTTACCACGTGAATTATCCTGGTATAACGCTGTATTCGCCGCAGCAACGGCAGGAGAGAATCAAACGCCAGTCCTATAACCAGGAATGGAAGGCCAAGCCCCAGTGAATATATCGCCAGGAGGTATGCCCCATACCAGGCAGTAGCCGTGTTCAGGGCTATCGATAGAATGCCGCCAAGTATCGGGCCAACACAGGCGGTCCAGGCAAGGGAAAAGGACGCCCCGACGACAAAGGAGCGGAGGTACCCCGTGGTATTTCCCATTGACGGGTTCAGTCGCCTTTCGTAGTTGAGCCAGGGCACTTTAAGGGCTGCCAGCAAAAAGAGGCCGAATGCAATAAGCAGGGAGCCGGAAATTTTATTGAGCAGGGCAAGGCTCGGATTGATGGCAAAGCCGGTCAGCCCGGCAATAGCCCCCATGGTGGTGAAAACCAGCGAAAAGCCGAGGACAAAGCTGAGCGAATGGAGAAACGTCGGCAGGCGCATGCCAGTGCTCCGTGCATTGAACAGCTCCGGCCCGACCAGGCTGGCCAGATAGACCGGGACCAGCGGTAGAACACACGGCGACAGAAAGGACAGCAATCCCGCCGTAAAAGCAATGGCAACCGAAACGTTCTCCACAGTGAGATTCTACAATGGTTTCCAGCATATGTCTAACGACATAAGTCACATTTTGAACACATGGACAAACAGTCATTTCAGTTCTATAATTTTAAGGAGAACCCCGTTTCACAACAGTAATAAAGGGAGAAGAAATATCAAACCGCTTAGTTTTACTCAAATCTCCTCATATCAGGCGTGCCCTCTCCGCTATAAGTTGCAGTATATCGACCGCCTGAAACCGAAGGACAAATGGTATTTCAGTTTCGGCTCAACCATGCACCTCTGCGCCGAATTTTTTTTCCGCGTAAGAGTCCCGCCACCACCCACCCTGGAAGAGCTGCTGCAGTTCTACGAACAGAACTGGCGCTCCGAAGGCTACGAGTCCGCCGAAGAGGAAGCCAGTTATAAAGCCTATGGCAGAGAGATATTAACCGCGTTCTGGGAAATCCACGGTCGCGATTTCCGGATGCCACTGGCCGTAGAGAAGCTGTTTTACATCGACGTCGGTGACGTGAAACTCAGGGGTTTTATTGACCGGGTAGATAAGCTGGAAAGCGGTGGTTTATCCATCGTTGACTACAAAACGAACAAAGAGTTATTCACCGCTGATTACCTGGAGAAAGACCTACAGTTAACCCTTTACCAACTCGCCGCCGAGCAGCTCTGGCAGCTTCCGGTGGAAAAGCTGACTCTGTATCATATGAGGTCAAATACCCCCGTCAGCTGCCCCAGCCGCGGGCAGATACAACTCAACGATGCCAGGCAGCTGGTTCTCGACGTGGCAGACAAGATTAACCAGCAGATTTTTCCCGCCACAGAAAATGATTATTGCCCCTGTGATTTTCCTGAGTACTGCCCGTACTACCGCCATCTATACCACGAAAATACTTCCGAAACTGCCGTCGCCGAGGCACAGCCCATCACTATCGGAGGCGGTGAAGTGGAGCGATACGCATCGCTCCAGGCACAAATCAAAGCCCTTCAGGAAGAACTGGCGGCGTTACGGCAGGAAATAATCGACTACTGCGAAGCCGAAGATATGAAACGTGTCTACGGCACGGAGAGTGAAATAACCTACCAGCTAGTGGATATTACCGGTTACAATGAAGAGGAGGTCAGGACCTTCCTTGAGCCAGAGGGCTTATGGGAAAGGGTCACCGGCCTTGACCAGTCGAGGTTAAAGCAACTGCTGGCTGATGAAGCCGTAGCCCAGGATATCAAGAATCGAATCCAATCCCTGAGGCAGATAATCTCCACCCAGCAACGGCTGCTGGTGAAAAAGCGCCAGAACGACGATAAATAACCGTAGCATCCCCCGACTCAACTGCTGCGGGGGATGCCGTTTTCTTTCGTATTAGAATCCGCTTAAGCGAACTGTTTCTCCACTGCGGCGACTGCTTTATCGACCGCATTTACCACCATGCTCAGCTCGTCATTGGTCATGGTCAGCGAGACCATCATCCAGAGGATATCTCCGTACCATGTCGAGCAGCTTAAAAGCACCCCGTTTTCCCGGCTCACCTTGCCGATAAGGCCGGCCACAGCCGCACGGTCGGAGAACAGCTCTTTGGTGGCTTTATTTTTAACCAGCTCAACCGCAATCAGGCCGGCGTTGGAACGGACATCGCCCACCACGGCTGACTTATCCTTGATGACACCGAGCTCCTTGCCCATGATTTCGCCGATTTCCTTGGCGCGGGCCAGCAGGTTGTGTTCTTCTGCGTACTCGATACCGGCCAGTCCGGCAGCGGCCAGGTAACCGGTGCCGCCGAAGGTATATCCATGCTGGAAAGTATTCTTGCCCGTGAAGGCTTCGGCAATCTCGCTCTTCACGTGCGTGGCTGCCAGTGCGCCGCAGCCCCACGAGACGTTCTTGCCCAGGGCCAGCATATCGGGCACAATGCCGTGCTTCTCGCACTCAAACCAGAAGCCGCTGCGGGCAAATCCGGTGATTACCTCGTCGCAAATGAGCAGAATCTCATACTTGTCACAGATTTCTCTTATTCTCTTCATATATCCCGGAGGCGGCGGAATGATTCCCAGCCCGGTATTGGTTGACTCAGTGATGAAACAGGCTACGGTCGATGGGTCTTCAAACTCGATAACCTTGCCCAACTCCTCGGCGCAAAGCAGATTGCATTCGGGATGTGTCAGGTTATACGGGCAGCGATAGCAGTTCGGGGCGTGGATAGCAACGAAACCAGCCATTAACGGCTCAAACGGAGTCCGCCGGAAGATATGGCCGCTGGCACTGGCAGCGCTCATGCTCATGCCGTGATAATCGCCGGGGTAGCGGTGGATGACCTTGTACTTCGTACCCTGGCCCTTAATCTTCCAGTAGTGACGGGCAACCTTGAGCGCGGTATCGTTGGCGTCACTGCCGTTGCTGCTGTACATGGTATATTTCAAACTGCCCGGCGATATCTGGGCCAGTTTCTCCGAAAGCCAGACCACCGGCTCCGTGGGAGCAAACAGATTGGGAGTGGTGACGACTATCTTCTCCATCTGTTGTCTCATCGCCGCCATGAGCGCCGGATGATTGAAGCCGAGGGAAGCCGCCGCACCACATGAGTTTGTCTCCAGCAGACGGTTGCCAAAGCTATCAATTACGTAATTTCCTTCTCCAGCCTTTATAAGGGATAAGGGGAGGTCGAAAAAGGTGGCGTCCCTGCCGAAAGCCGGCCATACGTATTCCTTGGCGGTGGCAATCAGTTTGTCCAATTCAGATTGCGCGCTATTAACCGTTGACTGTTTCATTCAATCTGCCTCCTGCTTGAAAGTTTCCTGATTTGGAACTAATTTATCAAGTTTAATATAAACCGTCGAAAATTTACAAGCACGCTATTGGGCATTTAGCGACTGCTTGTTCAGCTTAACGATGAGCACTTTGTACATATCCGGTAGGGAGCTTATCTGCTGGTAGCACTCCTCAGTTATCGGGTCGTCCAGACAGAGCACCATCATCGCGCCGCCGCCACGGTGTACTTCCCGACTAACCTGCATCTGGCTGATATTGATATCCGCATTACCGATAATGGTCCCCACCACCCCTATCATTCCGGGGCGGTCTTTATGTTCGGTGAACATCATATAGCTGCCGGTTGGCTCTATCTCCAGCCAGTAGTTGCCCATCCGCGTCAGGTGCGTTCGACCCCGCACTGAAGACCCGGCAACCAGCGTCTTCCCCGCTCTGGTGTTAACCTCCACCGTCAGCATATTGGCGTAATTTTCACAGGTAGCCTCTTTTTGCTCGGTAACGTTTAATCCGCGGCTTTCGGCAATGATATCGGCATTGACCATATTCACCCGCTCTTCCGTGAGCCCGTTCAACAATCCGGCAAGCACCGCCACTTTTATTGGGCTGGTGTCTTCCCTGGCGATATCACCCTGATAGCGGATGCTGAGCGAATTCGGAGGTCCCTCCAGCAACTGCACGACAATATTTCCAATGGTTGTCCCGACCTGGATATACGGTCCAAGCACCGACATCGCTTCCGCCGGAATTGTGGGCGCGTTGACCGGAGACTTGGGAGGGAGGCCCTGCAGAACGTCAACCACCTGCTCGGCGATATCAATGCTGGCGCTCGCCTCTGCCTCGAATGTTGAAGCCGCCAGATGAGGCGTAGTGATTACTTTGTCACTCTGGAGCAGTATATTGTCCTGCGCCGGTTCCTTGCTGAAGACATCTATCGCGGCACCGGCCAATTTTCCCTGGTCGAGCGCATCATAGAGGGCTTTCTCATCCATGACGCCGCCCCGGGCGCAGTTGATGAGCATTGCCGTCGGTTTGACCAGTTTCAGCTCATCGTAGCCAATCAGTCCCCGGGTACTCGTATTCAGAGGCACGTGTACGGTGACGAAATCGGACGCTTTCAACAGCGCCTCCAGTTCCACCAGGCGTACCCCCAACCTCTCCGCCCGGCTTTCCGTGACCATGGGGTCGTAGGCGATAACCTCCATACGCAGCCCTTTGGCCATATCGGCTACCTCGGTGCCCACCCGTCCCAGACCGATGATGCCCAGCACCTTGTTGCGGATTTCCGCCCCCTTGAACTCGCGACTCCACACTCCGGCGTGAAGAAGCCCGTGTGCCTGAGGAATGCGGCGTGCCAGGGCCAGCAGCATGGCAATGGTGTGTTCCGCCGTGGAGACAATGTTTCCTTCCGGAGAGTTGACCACAATGATACCGCGTCGGGTGGCCGCGTCCACGTCAATATTATCCACCCCGACTCCCGCCCGACCGATAATCTGCAGTTTTTCCGCCGCTTCGATAATATCGGCGGTGACCTTCGTCTGACTGCGCACAATCAGGGCATCATAATCTCCGATAACCGACCTCAGTCCCGCCGGCGTAATACTCTTCTTCACATCAACCTCGGCGTGCTGTCGCAGGATATCAGTGCCCTGTGTTGCTATCGGGTCGGTAATCAGTATCTTCATAAGCTGCCTGTTTCTC
>CBFDCY010000072.1:0-5278 GCA_965603425.1 uncultured Dehalococcoidia bacterium
GCCGCCGGCAAATACACGCAGGTAAGGCTCATCGTTGACAAAGCCGAGGTAGCAGTTGACAACGGCGAACCGCAGGAAGCCACCGTTCCCAGCGGTGAGTTGAAAATCGTGCGCCCGTTCATCGTGGAAAGCGGGGAAACCACCACCCTCCTTATTGACTTCGATGCGGAACATTCGGTAATCTTCACCGGCTCCGGAAAAATCCAGGTGAAGCCGGTGGTGAAACTGTCCATTGAACAGGGTGAAAAGTCCGGCAAGCCTCAGGATGAAGAAGAGATAGAAGAAGAAGAGAAGGAAGAGGAAATAGAGGCTTCCGTAGAGGTGTCATGCGATGAATTCGCCAGCGCCAACCATACCAGCCGCGGACTGGAAGTGGAAGCCGGCAGTCTGCTGATGGTAACCCTCTGCTCCAACCCGACCACAGGATTTGAGTGGTCAGAGACCGCGAACATCAGCGACACTTCCATCCTGGAGCAGGTCAGCCATGAATTCATCCCTCCGCAAAGTGGCCAATCTTCTCAAACCGGCACACCCGGTCAGGAGGTATGGGTCTTCCGGGCACTGGAAGCGGGCACCAGCACCGCCTACATGGAGTACAGCCGTCCCTGGCAGGGCGGAGAAGAGGCGATCTGGACTTTTGAACTGACCGTCACCGTCGAATAACCAGTAAAAAACCGTACCTAAAGGAGGGCAGCCAACTACCCTGCCCTCCTTTTTTTATCCAACCAAGCACTACCTCTTTATCAGCTTGCCCAAAAGGCTTATACTATTCTCGATATGAAGGCAAGCCTTGTCCTCACCATACTCCTGCTTATCTTCACCGTCGGGTGTGCCTGCCCGCAGGCACCGCCTGAACCGGCACCGGCACCAACTCCGGAACCGTCACCGGCTCCGCTTCCATCACCCCAACCCTCACCTGCACCTGCTCCCTCCCCGGCACCGTCACCGGCTCCATCTCCCGCACCCCAACCCACCGAAAACTATGCCCTGCGGCTGGCCGATAAATTCTGCCCTGTAATACACCTCAACGGGGAGGCAGAGACAGAGGAGAACTTTGAGCCCGACCCGGTACAGATTTTGATTGACCTCTCGCTGCTGCGCGATGTCACCGACCCCGCCTTCGTGGCAAAGCCGTCAATCCCCAACCTGCGGCAATGGTCGCAGAGCGATTACTATCTGGATGTCGCCGAGCTGGGACCAGAGCCGAATGACATCGAGCAATACAAGGCTATCTATGACGAGAACAAGACACACTATCCGCCCACCGTCTACGCCCGGGTGAAAGAAGACGCCGGCGAAACGGTGCTGCAGTACTGGCTCTTCTACTACCTCAACGACTGGCGCAACATCCACGAGGGCGACTGGGAACTGGTGCAGCTTCATTTTCCGGGAGGTACCGCCGAACAATTGCTGGACAGCAACGCCGTACCCAGCTTCGCGGCCTACTCGCAGCACCAGGCCGGCCAGCGCATGTCCTGGAGCGAGATGCTGAACAGGGAACTCATCTCGGACACGCACCCGTCCGTCTACGCAGCCCGGGGCTCGCATGCCAACTATTTTACCCCGGGACAGTACTGGTCGGGCCTCGATTTCGACGACACCGGCCTCGATTCCTGGCGGGTTATTTCCCCGGAGCAACTCGAGGTCGTCCTGCTGCCGGAAACGGTCGGCGAAGGTTCGGAATGGCTGGACTTTCAGGGCTACTGGGGAGAGTACCTCGGCTTCTCTATCTCGGTGCTGGGCCTGAGCTTCGGACAGCGCGGGCCTTTCGGACCCCAGTGGCACGAAGGAGAAGGCCTGAGCAAAAAATGGGCGCACCCCGGGGCGTGGGGGTCGGGACTGGCGGAATACCCGCAGCCTTTCTGGGTGTCCCTCATCCCCATACCCGGTGACCTGTCGAAGCTGGCCATATTCAGTATCTTCAGCCCGGCGCAACTCCACGTCCACGACTCACTGGGTCGCCACGTCGGTGTCAATGACAAGGGAGTACTGGAGACGGAGATTCCCGGCTCCATTTACATCCATCCCGCCGGCACAGGATACAAGACCATCGTTATTCCTGACACCGATGTTTCCCAGGAGTACACGCTGGGAGTAAACGGAACCGACACTGGCACCGCAGAAATAAAAGCCGTCGTGCCCGATACCGCCCGGGACGCGAAGCACTATCTCAAATATACTAACGTGCCGATAACCCCCACCACCACCGCACGAGTCCAGATAAAACCCGAGCTGCTGGTGGCGCCGGAACGGACAGCCTTGAGTAAGGGTGTGCGTGAAAGCGACATCAAGCTTGAGGTAGATGCGGACGGCGACGGCATATTTGAACTTGAGGGCAGGCCGGGCAACTTTGAAGAGACCATGATAGATACGTTCAGCCTCTGGTGGCAGGAATATCGAGAGCCTTTTAAACTGGACAGCTCCGGTTACTCGCCGTTTTACCGCGGTGCCTGGGCATCACGGATTGATGAGGCACGCAGCTACCTGGTTAATGCTGATAAACTGAGGCAGGCCGGTGTTGATACCGTGATGCTGGGAATCGACATTGTCTTTGACCCGGACGACGGCGAACCTGAGTCCCTCGGCGATGATGTCTTCATTTTCTACCTGCAGGCGCTGAAAAAGGCGGGCTTCAGAGTAATCCTGGTACCCAACCCCATGCACCCCAATCTGGATATGGGCAAAGGCTACGAGTGGGATGAGCCCGATCCCAGCACTGCCTACCACCGCAGTGCCGACCTGATACGGAAATTCAATGCCGTAATCATCAAATGGGCGGAAATCGCCGAGAAATATCAGGCGGAGGGCTTTGCGCCGGTGAACGAACCATGCAAGCTGGTCTGGGAATATGAGGATGCGAGCGAATGGTTGCAGGAGGCCCTTCCCGAAATCAGAAAAGCCTATTCCGGCACCGTGATTGCGCTGGATACCATGTATGACCTGGGGCAGGGCATCAGCATCCCCTACCCGTATAACTACAGCGGCTATGACCTCATCCTTGGTGGGCCACCGGCGGGGAGACAGGATGCCAGAAACTGGGAGGAGATGGCCGGAGTGTACATCAACAAAGGCAATGAATACGTCCGCCAGTACAAACTGGATGGCTTCGGTCTCTACGAGTGGGGCGGCTACACCGGCGGGGTATGGTATGAAGATGTGCAGATGGAGATATTCGACCAGGTTTTAAGTGAGGAACAGGCCCGTGAAATCCTCGAAGCCGGCATGCGGCAGTCGAGCGGCAGAGTCATCGCCAGCTTCCCCAGAATTTCAACTGGCTGGGTCGACTTTGACACACCTGCCTTCGATAGCCTTGCGGAATGGTATAACAGCCTGGACAACCCCATCAAGCCAGTCGATGACCGTCAGTGGTCCTACCAGGAGCTCATCATCATTGAGAAGCAATTGGCCGGGGCTGACCACCAGCATATCTTTCAGATAGAGACTGAGCTTATCGGCGAATTGGAAGAAACGTTAAGCGACCAACCCTGACCAAAATGTTAGCCTTTGGTAAAGGCTGGGCAAACCAAGCTGTTTATAAATCCCGGCTAAAAACCGGCTACTTTAGTTCTTAATTCCTGGCGCCTTTCATACCGCTCAATCGGCCCGAGGTTATGTTTTAACGGCGCAGAATCAGGTTCACTCCTCATAGCGGAAGGCCAGCGCGCTGCTCCCTGTTCTCTGGTTATTCGGGAAAGGGGGTCGAGTCTGGCTCTCATCCCCGGTGATAACGCATCCAGATAACTCCTCGTCGCCATTTTCCCCACCTCCTTCTGAGCATAATATCATTTGAATAGTCAGATAAACATCCATCTTAAGTAATTCTTTCCCTGGTACTTTCGTCTGGTTTAACCCGGATTGTCATATTCAGCAGTACAATAAAGCGGTGCAGTCATACCCTGAATCTCATTGAAGCCTTCACGACAACAGGATATACTGTGTTTAGAATTATACTCTTATAATCAGCCATGCCAGATTTTAAAATTGTCTCCGATTTCAAGATGACCGGCGACCAGCCCCAGGCGGTGGACAAGCTGGTGGATGGCCTTAACGGTGGTTTCAACCGGCAGACGTTGCTCGGGGTTACGGGCAGCGGCAAGACCTTTACCATGGCCAACGTAATTGAGCGGGTACAGCGGCCCACCCTGGTCATCTGCCACAATAAGACGCTGGCGGCACAGCTTGCCAGCGAGTTCCGCGAGTTTTTCCCCGATAATGCCGTGGGATACTTCGTCAGTTACTACGATTACTACCAGCCGGAAGCTTACGTCCCGCGCACCGATACCTATATCGAGAAGGAAATAGACATCAACGAGGAAATTGATAAGCTGCGCCACGCCGCCACCAGAGCCCTCTTTGAGCGACGCGACGTGCTCATCGTCGCCTCGGTGTCCTGCATCTACAGCCTTGGTGAGCCGGAGGAGTATCGCAGCTTCGTGGTCAGCCTTAAGCGGGGAGAAAGCTATGGCCGACAGAGCCTCCTCCGTAAGCTGGTGGACATGCAGTACGAACGCAACGACATCGATTTCACCCGCGGCCGATTCCGTGTCCGCGGTGACACCCTGGAGATACAGCCGTCCTACGAGGAGCTGGCGCTGCGCTTCGAGTTCTTCGGCGATGAAGTTGACCGCATCGTCCAGGTTGACCCGCTAACGGGGGAGCTGCTATCCGAGCTTGATGCCATCGATATCTACCCAGCCAAGCACTTCGTCACCTCGCATGATAAGCTGGTGCTGGCACTTGAGAGTATCAAACAGGAGCTTGAAGAAAGGCTTGCCGACCTCAAAAGGCAGGGTAAGCTGCTGGAAGCCGCCCGCCTAGAGCAGAGGACCAACTATGACCTGGAGATGCTCCGCGAGGCCGGTTACTGCCACGCTGTGGAAAACTACTCCCGCCACCTCTCCCAGCGGGCGCCGGGCAGCCCGCCCTGGACGCTCATCAATTACTTTCCCGACGACTTCCTTCTTTTCATCGATGAGTCACATATGACCCTGCCCCAGATACGCGGCATGTACCACGGTGACCGCTCCCGCAAGGAAACACTGGTGGAATACGGCTTCCGTTTGCCCTCGGCGCTGGACAACCGACCGTTCAATTTCACCGAGTTCAACGAGCGCATCAACCAGGTTATCTATGCCTCCGCCACCCCCGCCGACTACGAATACGAGCACAGCCAGCAGGTCGTGGAACAGGTTGTCCGCCCCACCGGCCTTCTGGAACCCACGGTCGAGGTCAAGCCGCCGAAAGGACAGATTGACGACCTCCTCGACCAGATAAAGAC
>CBFDCY010000073.1:0-5267 GCA_965603425.1 uncultured Dehalococcoidia bacterium
TTTTCATAATTTATATTCTAAAATTAGCTTTGTAATTATGCCCACATAGCTCAGTTGGTAGAGCACGTTCTTGGTAAGAACGGGGTCACCAGTTCGAATCTGGTTGTGGGCTTGGTAAAACGGAGGTTGAAATGGCAAAACAGAAATTCGAAAGAACCAAGCCACATGTAAACGTGGGGACCATCGGTCACGTTGACCATGGAAAGACAACACTGACGTCAGCGATTACAATGACACTGGCCAAGGCGATAGGTAGCACCGAGTTCCGTGCCTTTGATTCCATTGATAATGCGCCAGAGGAAAAGGCGCGCGGCCTGACCATTGCCATCGCTCACATTGAGTATGAGACGGAAAAGCGGCATTACGCCCACATTGACTGCCCGGGTCATGCTGACTACATCAAGAACATGATTACCGGTGCCGCCCAGATGGACGGTGCCATTCTTGTGGTCAGTGCTCCTGACGGCCCGATGCCGCAGACCAGAGAGCACGTGCTGCTGGCGCGGCAGGTGGAAGTCCCCAGAATTGTGGTTGCCCTGAATAAAGTAGATGCCATGGAAGATGAGGAGCTGCTGGAGCTGGTGGAGATGGAGATAAGGGAGTTGCTCAGCGGCTACGAGTTCCCGGGAGAAGAGATACCGGTGGTTAGAGTGAGTGCTCTCAAGGCGCTGGAATGCGGCTGCGGCAAGAGAGAATGTGAATGGTGTGGCAAGATACTTCAGCTGATGGATGCGGTTGATGATTATATCCCGATGCCGGTGCGGCCTAAAGACAAGCCGTTTATGATGTCGGTTGAAGACGTATTCAGCATCAAGGGTCGCGGCACGGTGCCCACTGGCAGGGTAGAACGTGGCGTGATTAAATCGGGAGATGACGTTGAAATCGTAGGCCTGCATCACGATATTCGTAAAGTAGTGGCGACCAGCATGGAGATGTTCCACAAGACGCTGGACTACGCTGAAGCTGGTGATGCGGTTGGCATCCTGCTCCGTGGTGTTGAGCGAGAGGATATCGAGCGCGGCCAGGTGCTGGCGGCACCGGGTACGATTAAACCGCATACCCAGGCCGAGGCGCAAATCTACGTGCTGGGCAAGGAAGAGGGCGGTCGGCATACCCCCTTCTTCAATGGCTATAAACCGCAGTTCTACATCGGGACCGCGGATGTAACCGGGAGCATTGAGCTGCCGGGAGACGTGGAAATGGTCATGCCGGGCGACAACGTGAACATGAAGATAAAGCTGATTTATCCGGTGGCTCTGGAACCGGGTATGCGCTTTGCCGTTCGTGAAGGTGGGAGAACGGTTGGTGCCGGCTCAATCAGTAAAATAATAGAGTAGGTTTATGGCGAAAAAAGGCGAAGCAAGAGGTATAATCCATCTCGCCTGCACCGAATGCAGGGAGAGAACATATACGACGACGAAGAACCGTAAAAACGACACTCAGAGACTGGAGTTGAACAAATACTGCCCTCGTTGTCGTACGGTGAAACTTCATCGAGAGGTTAAGTAGTACGGCATGCTGGAGAGGTAGAGATGCCTGCGGTGGCACATCGTTCGGCGACGACTAAACGCTCACGATTCAGATTTATCGGCGAGATAATCACTGAGTTGAAGAAAGTAGTCTGGCTGTCCAGACGAGAGGTTATTTATTTATCAACTCTGGTGCTGGTAATATCTGTAATCGCGGGACTGGTTCTGGGGGCAATTGATTATGGCTTTTCTGCCCTCGTCGAAAATGTTCTTCTGGGCCGCTAAACGCTTATTTATGTCGATGACCGCAGGAAAGTTCGTATCAAGCGTGAGCCAAAAGCTAAAAATGACCAGTGAGGTAATTTGTGGCGGATAATGGGAAAAACTGGTACGTCGTCCATACCTACTCGGGGTATGAGGAAAGGGTAAAGAAAAACCTCGAGCAGCGCATCAAGGTTATGGACTATGGCAGTGAGATACTGCAGGTGGTGATACCCACCGAGGATGAAATTGAGGTAAAAAACGGCCAGAGACGTACCGTGACCAAGAAAATACTGCCCGGCTATGTCCTGGTGCATATGGAAATGACCGACCAGAGCTGGGGTGTGGTGCGGAATACGCCCGGGGTTACCGGTTTTGTGGGTAGCGGCAGCAAGCCAACGCCGCTGCAGGAGGACGAGGTCGGTCAGATTATAAAGCAGATGGAAGACACGGCACCCAAGGTGAAGGTAGGCTTCCGTCGCGGGCAGAGTGTCAGGGTCACTGATGGCCCGTTTATCGATTTTGTGGGCCTGGTGGATGAAATCAATACCGAGAAGGGAAAAGTAAAAGTGTTGTTATCCCTTTTCGGCCAGGAAACACCGGTGGAACTGGACTTTTTACAGGTGGAAAAACTGTAGAAAGCCTGAGGAGATAATATGGCAAAGAAAATAAAGACGATAATCAAGTTGCAGATTCCGGCGGGGCAGGCGAACCCGGCGCCGCCGGTAGGCCCGGCACTGGGCCAGCATGGTATAAACATCATGCAGTTCTGCAAGGAATACAACGAACGCACGTCGTCGCAGACTGGCTCTATTGTCCCGGTGGAAATCACCGTTTTTGAGGACAGGTCATTCACCTTCATCACCAAGACGCCCCCCGCCACCGACCTGCTTAAAAAAGCGCTCGGTGTGGAGAAGGGGAGTGGCAATACCGGCCATGAGGAAGTCGGCACCATTTCCCGCGACAAATTGCGCGAAATCGCCCAGGTTAAAGGCAAGGACCTGAGCGCCAACGATGTCGAAGAGGCGGAAAAAATAATTGCTGGCACCGCCAGAAGTATGGGAATCAAGGTAGAATAAGAAGATGACTAAACACGGTAAGAAATACGACGAAGCATCTCAAATGGTCGACAGGGCGAAAACGTATGCTCCCGAGGAGGCAATCGAGCTGGCGAAAAAGGCGGCGCACGTCAAGTTTGACGAAACCGTGGAGCTGCATCTGCGCATGGGCGTTGACCCGCGCAATGCTTCGCAGCAGGTTCGTGGTGTGGCGCTTCTTCCCCATGGGCTGGGTAAAGGAGTCAGGGTCCTCGTCTTCGCCCAGGGGGAAGCGGTCAGGACTGCCGAGTCCGCCGGAGCCGACTACGTCGGCGGTGACGAGCTGGTAAAGAAAATTGAAGACGGCTGGCTGGAATTTGATACCGCCATCGCCACCCCGGAGATGATGGGAAGGGTGGGTAAGCTGGGCAAGATTCTGGGCCGAAAAGGTCTGATGCCCAACCCCAAGTCGGGCACTGTTGTCCCCGCCGAGGACCTTCCCCGCGTCATCGAAGATTCCAGGAAGGGCCGCGTTGAATTCAAACTGGACCGCACCGCCATCATGCACATGCCGCTGGGCAAGATCAGCTTTGATAATGAGCAGTTGATGGGCAATCTCACAGCCCTCATCGAAGCGGTGGTGAAAGCCAAACCCAGTGGTGCCAAAGGGCAATACGTCAGGACGGCCGTGCTGACGACGACCATGGGGCCGGGAATAAGCCTTGACCTCAAACCAACCCTGGCGCTCACCAGCAACTAGTAAAGGTTTACTTTCCGGAGTAAACCGGTTAAAATAAGCGAGACAACTGAATAGCCTGTCCTGAGACAGCGGGTGCCGGAAACGGCTTAATCAGCAAGCCTGCCGAGGATGATAGAGAATCCGGGTGAACTGGATTAAATTATCCCTGTGCAGCGGGCGCAGGGATTTTATTATGGCTTGACCGGGATGTTCAGGAGGTAAGAAGAAATGCCGCGAGAAGAAAAAGTACAGATTGTTGATGAACTGAGTCAGGTCCTTTCGGAATGCAGCATCGGCATCCTGACCGACTATCGGGGACTGTCCACTACTGAAATCACCGGGCTGCGGCGCAGCCTCAGGAACTCAGAAATCAGTTACCGTGTGGTGAAAAACACACTGGCCAGGTTTGCCGCGGAAAAGGCGGGCAAAAGAGAGCTGATACAATTTTTTGAAGGGCCGGTAGCGATTGCCTTTGGCTACGGCGACATCGTGTCGCCGACCAAGGTTCTGGCCAATTACCTGCGAACACAGAAGACAACCCTGACGATAAAAGGAGGCTTTGCCGGCGATAGTATTTTTACTCCGGCGGATATCGAAAACCTGGCTTCATTGCCGTCCACTGAAATTCTGCTGGGCAGAATACTGGCCGGGATGCAGAGTCCTATTTATCGTCTGGTTAACTGCCTGGCAAACCCCATGAGAGGACTTGTGGGGGTACTGCAGGCAAGAGCGAAACAACTGGAGGGAGAATAACATGGCAGAAGAGAAAGAAACAGAAGCGACACCGGAAACCACCGGGGCGGAAGCAGAGGTAGAAGAGCAACCTTCTGCGGAGAAGGAAGCGGAAGCCGCCGAAGCTCCGGCGGAAGAAGAAGCCGTAGCCGCCGAGCCGAAAGCTGAGGAAGCTCCTGAGGCAAAGGAAGAGCCGCCGGCCGGGAAAGCTGAGGGAAAACCCAAAGCGGAGAAGAAAAAGGCTGAGGAAGCACCGGCCCCACCGGCCAAAGAGAAGGTAAAAGTATCTCCGGCCATTGAGGAGATAATGAACTCAATCAAGAAGATGACCGTGATGGAGCTGGCGGACATGGTCAAGGCTCTGGAAGCTGAATTTGGCGTTAGCGCAGCGGCGCAAGTGGTAGCCGCAGCACCGGCAGGGGGAGCAACGGCAGAGGCAGCCGCAGCTGATGAAGAGCAGACCGAGTTCAGTGTCATTCTCACCGATGTTGGCGCCAACAAGATAGCCGTCATCAAGGCGGTGCGCGAAGTGACCACGCTGGGCCTGAAAGAATCCAAGGACCTGGTGGAAAGCGCGCCAAAGCCAGTGCGTGAAGGGGTAAACAAGGAAGAGGCGGCGACAATCAAGGGAAAAATTGAAGCTGCCGGGGCTAAAGCGGATATCAAGTAATCCCGGAACCACCTGTCTCTTGAAAAAGAGGCCTAAATAGCCTATAGTAACCACTAATGAAGCTCCGGTTTACGGAGAGTGGTGGGGCATGTTAATACGGGATTTTCTAGTACTGATTGGTGCTGGTGGCCTGTTCCTGATTATTGGTATCTTGATGTATGTCTGGGGCAAGCGGGAAGAAGAAAGCTACTATAGTGAAATAGCGAAGCGCCCCGGAGATACCCGCGAATTTATGGAACGCTGGCCACCACGCCTGCAGCCCGGAGCCCTGAAAATAGGAGGCGCCATCGCCATCGGCCTCGGTGCGGTTTTGCTGATTACAGGCGGCATCCTCTTTCTTCTGGCGTAAAGGGTGTCTC
>CBFDCY010000074.1:0-5260 GCA_965603425.1 uncultured Dehalococcoidia bacterium
AGGCTTACGGGTTCGCCTTCCGCAAGGACCAGATTCTGACGGTGTCCAGCGGCGATACAACTCAAACCGAGAAAGCGGCCGCCGAGGGCACCGATGGCGTCAATGCCGCAATGGCATACGGTACCGATGGCGCAATCAATGCTTTGAATCTGGTTATCCTGGGTGACCCGAGGGGTGTACAGCCAGTCTATGAGCCGGCGCCACGTGTCCGCGGACAGGTAATGGAGGATTATCCTGAGATTGCCGAAATTCTTAACCCGGTATTTCAATCTCTGAATCTGGAGATACTCCAGAGCCTGAATGCCAGGATTGGTGTTCAGGGCGAGAACCCGGCAGATGTGGCCCGGGAGTACCTCATCTCAAAGGGATTTCTAAAAGAGTAATACGAAGATTTTACGAGGGAAAATGCTCCTGCGATTAGCTAGTCGTGACAATGTCGCGGTGGCTGGTTCTCTTATTGGCCTTGCTTCACTGCTTTTTGGTTGGTTGACGCTCAAACCCAATCGTATTGCCGCCGGTACAGGCCTGAACCTGTGGCAAGGTTTTGATTGGCCTGGCGCTGCCGTCATCATAGCACTCTGGATACTCAGCTTTGGGCTCAGCCTGGCGGGGAGAAAGAGATTACGGGCACTGATTATCGGTATCATTGCCAATGCTATCATTATAGCCAGCTTTTTGTTCGCCGGCCTTTCCGCCCCCCGACTTCTTGAGCAGGAGGCCGCCGCTTTTGCCCGCGTTTCGCTGGGCGCTGGTTTCTGGGTCACCCTCGCCGGAGCTTATGTGGTGATATTTGGCGCTCGTCATGTGGTTGGCGACTCACGACTCTGGAAGAACGTCATCACCTGGACCGGGCTATCAGTTACGGTGCTACTGCTACTGACAGGCTGGCTTAATAACCTGTCGGTGATGCAGGAGTTTATCGGGCGCGAAGAGCGTTTCCTTCAGGAACTTCTGCAGCACATTATTCTGTTTGGCGGCAGTGTTGTTATAGGTGCAATAATTGGTGTTTCGTTGGGTATCTGGGCAACGCGGAGCCGGCGCGCGGAAAAACCCGTCTTTTACTTTTCCAACATTACCCAGACCATACCCAGCTTGGCACTGTTTGGCCTGCTTATTGCGCCGCTCTCGGCGCTGTCATTCAGCTTTCCCGTGTTGCGAGACATCGGCATACGCGGTGTTGGCCCGGCGCCGGCCTTTATCGCCCTGGTTATCTACTCTCTGCTGCCGATTGTGCGCAACACCTACGTCAGCCTGAGGCAGGTTGACCCGGCCGTAATCGATGCCGGACTTGGTATGGGAATGAGCCGCCGTCAGGTATTTCGCAAAGTAGAGATACCACTGGCGACCCCTATCGTTCTGGAAGGGGTAAGAATAGCGTCGGTTCAATCCGTCGGTCTGGCCGCCGTAGCCGCTCTTATCGGCGCGGGAGGTCTCGGCTGGTTTATCTTCCGGGGGGTAGGGCAGGCGGCCAACGACCTTATCCTCCTCGGTGCAATTCCCATAATCATACTGGCTCTGGTTGTGGATGCTACCATGCGGGCAATAATCAGAGTAGCCACACCAAAGGGGCTGGCAGGGGTAAATCAATGATACGTCTCGAAGGTGTAACCAGGCTCTATGGTACTGTCAAAGCCGTTGAGAACCTATCTGTCAATATCAACGAGGGAGAGGTATGTGTCCTTATCGGACCTTCCGGCTGTGGCAAGACAACGACCTTGCGGATGATTAACCGTCTTATCGAGCCGACCAGCGGGCAGATTTTTGTTAACGGCCAGGATATAAGTCAGGTCAGGCCGGAAAAGCTGCGGCAGTCCATTGGCTATGCTATCCAGAGCGTAGGGCTGTTTCCTCACATGACAGTTGGCGCCAATATTTCGGTTGTGCCGGAACTGCTGCACTGGGACAAAGAGCGCATCGCCAGAAGAGTGGAAGAGCTGCTGGTGCTGGTTGGCCTCGAACCCGGGGAGTATGCAGGGAAATACCCCAACCAGCTTTCCGGCGGCGAAGCCCAGCGCATAGGTGTTGCTCGTGCTCTGTCAGCCGACCCGCCGATATTGCTGATGGATGAGCCTTTTGGTGCCGTTGACCCTCTGACACGCGAGCGACTCCAGGTGCAATTCATCGACATTCAAAAGAAGTTAAAAAAGACCGTCATTCTGGTCACCCATGACCTGGATGAGGCAATCCGGTTAGCTGACCGCATAGCCATTATGGCATCGGGCAGACTGGTGCAATACGATACCCCGGAAGCTATTCTATCTAAACCGGCTGACAAATTCGTCCACGATTTCATCGGCACCGACCGGGCACTGAAGCGCCTGTCACGTATCGGCATCGAGGGTTTTGTGAAGACCTCGCCCTCGATTGGGTTAGATGCCTCAATAGGAGATGCACAGTCGGTCTGCAAGAGGTGCCGCTGGGTATGGGTGGTGGATAAGGATAAAAGATTGATTGGCTGGATAGACAGGACCAGCCTGGCAGATGCCGCGTCGGTCGCGGAGGCGGTAGTTACAGTCGAACGTGATGCTATTGCCATTACTTCGGGGGCGACCCTGAAAGAGGCGCTCTCACGCATGCTCAGTCAGGGCATGAATAACATTCCAGTGGTGGATAACCGCGGACACATTACTGGCGAAATAACTCTGGGTGATATTGAAACGGCTACCAAAGAGACGGAGGTGTAGGTAATAGACACGCAACTGCTCAGGCGCTGGGCGATTTTTGCCTTTCTGGCCGCACTGTTCTTTGTGCTTATTGCCAATCTGGAATGGTGGGAGGCGTCACTGCGTTTCCTGTTCCCTCTGGAATCGCAGGTGGTGCACCCCCGTGCTAGCCTGCTGGTGCTTGTCTGGGAGCATATCCGGTTAGTCGCCATCTCCAGCACAATCACAATTATCATAGGCGTACCAGTGGGTATATGGGTTACCAGAACCAGCGGCAAGGACTTCTTGCCGATAGTGACTGCCCTGACCTCCTTTGGCCAGACTTTCCCGCCGGTAGCGGTGCTGGCACTGGCGGTACCGATGCTGGGATTCGGGCTGCTCCCGACAGTGGTCGCCCTTTTCCTTTATGGCCTTCTTCCGGTCGTTCGCAATACCATTGCCGGTTTGCAGGCGGTCCCGGCCAACTTGCTGGATGCGGCCCACGGCATGGGAATGAGCCAGATGCAAACGCTGTTTCGTGTTGAGATTCCGCTTTCAGCGCGCGTGATTCTTGCCGGCGTCAGAATTTCGGTTATTATCAATATCGGGACAGCTATGATAGGAGCCGTTATCGGTGCCGGCGGACTTGGCTCCCCGATAATCGCCGGCCTGGTGCAGGACAATGTAGCCTATATCCTGGAAGGATCAGTGCCGGCGGCACTATTAGCCGTCCTGGCTGACCAGTTCTTGGGAAATATTGAAGCGACCTTCGCTTACTCAAAAGGCCTGGATTCATTGTCCCCGAATACCTAAACTTATGCTGTAACTCTATGGTATTGTTATTATCGAAGCAGGCACAGCTTGTTATTGCTGTGACTTCACAGACAAAAGAGGAGGTAAAAAATGGAATGGAATGACCTGCTTTCGGATGGTTATGGACGCGTGCCTGAGGTGCTGGAAAGAGTGCTTAAAGGACTTAATCAAGATGATCTGGACTGGCAACCTCGCCCGGATTGCAACAGCATTGGTTGGTTAGCCTGGCACCTGACACGTCAACAGGATGCTCAAATCTCCGCTTTGATGGGAGAGGAGCAGTTATGGGTTAAAGAGGGATGGCATGCCAGATTCAACCGCCCGCCCGACGCTGGAGATATCGGTTTCGGTCATAGCCCAGAGCAGGTAGCCGCGTTCAAATCTCCAGATGCCGAGACCCTGCTTTCTTATCATCGAGCAGTACTGGAAAGGTCAAAACAATACTTTCTCACGCTATCGAAAACTGATCTCGATGAAGAGCTTGATGAGCCGTGGTTCCAGCCGCTGCCCACCGTTGGTGTGCGCCTAATCAGTATCATGGATGATGCCATGATACATGCCGGTCAAGCGGCTTACCTGCGAGGTTTGCGCCACGGTAGGGGTTGGCAAGGATATTAAATTTAGAACAGTTACTACCTGTTGACGATATTCTGTGGATGGCCGGAAAAGAACGCCGCTATATTATCCACAGCAATTTCCAGAATGTTGCCCTGGGCTCTTGCCGTGTTGGCACCGACATGAGGAGTCAGTACGGTATTTTCTATGCCGAGGAAAGGGTCGTCCTTGCTGATGGGCTCCTCATCAAAAACATCCAGGCCGGCTGCCGCCAGTCTCCCGTCCCTGAGCAACTGAGCGAGGGCTGAGTTGTCAACCAGTTCGGCACGGGCTGTATTCACAAAGATAGCCCCTCGTTTCATAAGTTCCAGCAATTTTCTCGTAATCATCTTCTCCGTATCCGGCGTATGTATCACGTGCAGGGTGACCATGTCCGATTGCTGGAATAGTTCCTCAAGTGTAACGAACTCCACGCCGTGCTTGCGCGCCCGTTTAGGGGTGGGGTGACGGGTCCAGCACAGGACGCGCATGCTAAATGCCTGTGCCAGGCGGGCAACTTCGGCGCCGATACCTCCCAACCCGACCACGCCCAGTATCTTACCTTCAAACTCCGCGGTGAAGTCCCCTTTCTCATATATCCCCCGGTGTATTTGGCTGTTGAACTGGGCGATGCGCTTGGCGCAGCTGAGTATGAGGGCCATGGCATGTGCGGCGACCTCCCGGTCTGCATAGTGAGGCGTATTGGTAACGGATATCCCCATACTGCTGGCTACGGACAGGTCAACGAATTTTCGAGGGGCGGCGCCTAAGAAGGAAATAATTTGCAGTTTCGGGCAGGATTTGAGCACTTCGACAGGCAGGTCCCAGTTTAAAATGATTCCGTCAGCGTCTTGGACTCGCTGTAAATAGCCTTCAGATGTTTCCGCGCGGTCATTGAACCAGATAAGACTTCCCAGTGCTTCGAGCTTTTTTTCTGACTCAGGTGTCATGAGCTCTCGTATCTCAGCCGTCCCATCAGGGCACACAATTTTCATCAGGTCGCCTTACCTTGGTATGAATATAACCCGTTTTATGGATTAGACTCGCCCTGGTCGAATTATCAACCACTAATTGGGCTTAAGCCCCGCTATTATTGGCTTTATGATATCAAGCGCTTTGTCTGCCTCTTCAATAGTTATGACACAGGGTGGACAGATGAACATCCTGTTACCCCGCCAGCCGATAACTCGGGTAAAAATACCCGCATCGAA
>CBFDCY010000075.1:0-5200 GCA_965603425.1 uncultured Dehalococcoidia bacterium
TGGAGGAGGTAGGTTTCCTTTTGCCATGTGCCGTTGACCATGAGCACGCCGATTTCCTGGCGGGGGATTTTGAGCTTATCCACCAGGTCACTGAGTTTAGCCCCGTCAGCCAGTTCCGGGGAAAACGCTTCGCTATCTCCCGCGTTGGGGTGATACTTGCGCAAGCTGGCGTAAAGCCTGACCTCGATCTTCTTCATATCTCGTTCCTTAACCGTTAATTACACGTTCAATTATACCGTATTTCTGTGAAATGAAGAAAGCCCCCTCCGCAGTCGTGGCGAAGGGGGCTCGTATACAGGTTCCGGTTTCTTAACTAGGGATTGTGTACTTTATCCAGCACCTCATCAGGCACGTCGTAGACCATGTTGTGCGGTGGCAATGACTCGTACTTCATGAACTCTGGAACGCGGTCGTCGACCTTGGTGAATCCGGCGCCTTCGTTGAAGGCGCGCTCCCTCTTGACGATGTCACCGCCGATTCGGCCAATGTCATCAACCGTCCAGTTGGTGCCGAGCACGCCGTTGCACTCTTCAACCATGCCCTCCATACCGGAGGGGATGTCGAGGATGGCAAAGGCGATGAACAGGCAGTGGCCGCTGGTGTCGATGAACGCAGTAGCGTACTGGAAGTTGCGCGAGGCCTCCGCTTTCTCCACACCCTTGCTCGCCGGGTCCATCTTGCCGCTGACTCCCAGTATCTCCGGGGCAATCATGTAACCGGAGGTATGGTCGGCGCCCATGGTTGAGGTGGCATAGGTCACGCCGATGCCCTTAATCGCTCTGGGCTCATAGGCCGGCATGGACTGTCTCTTGACCGTCGGGCAGCGGACAACGCCGAAGGTATCCGCGGTGAGTGCGGTACCGCCACCCAGGATATGGCCGAGGGGGGTGCCCTTGCCAATCTCATGCATCAGCTCGATGGCCTTCTGGCCATCACCGAACTTGGCCAGTCCGGCTTCCATGCACACACCGATGGTCACTCCGGCCTCAATAGTGTCGAGGCCGTAGTCGTTGCACAGGCGGATAAGCTCACCGGTAACATCCAGGCTGTCAATGCCGCAGTTGGCGCCAAACGACCAGACCGATTCGTACTCCAGGCAGGAGGCGAGCTCGGTGCCGTCTTCTTTTGGATAGACATTGGAGCACTGGATGATACAGCCGGGGCTGCACCGGTGACCGGTCTTTCCGACGCCGCCGCGCTTCTCGCAGGTCTCCTTTATCATTTCCCCGGAAATCTTGGCCGCACCCTCAAACCGTCCCTCTCTGAAGTTGCGGGTGGGCAAGGCACCGGCCTCATTAATGACGTTGATAAGCGCCGCAGTTCCGTAGGTGTTCAGTGTGCCTCCGGGTTTAGTGATGTCGTGCTGTCGCAGCGCATCGGTCATCTTCTTGCGGCCGGAATCGAAAGACTCTTTGTTGGCCAGCGGTATGCTTGAACCACCGGCATCATCAATGACGATAGCCTTGAGCCCCTTGCTGCCCATCACCGCGCCGACGCCGCCGCGGCCGGCATAGCGGCTGGGGCGGTTCTCCGGGTCATTGACAGCGATGCCGGACATTGCCATCAGCATTTCCCCGGTGACGCCAATGCTGATAATGCCTGTCTTCTCGCCGAATTTCTCGAGCATCTTGGGGTAGGTTTCGTACAGGCCCTTGCCGACCCATTCCGCGGCTGCCGGCATCAGTTCGGCGCCATCCTTATTGACCTTGAGCACCTGGAACTTGCCCTTTTCCTTGGGCTGCCCCTCGACAATGATGGCTTTTATGCCGATGCGCGCCAGTTTATCCGCAGCAATGCCGCCGGAGTTGGCTTCTTTAATGCCTCCCGTCAGGGGGGATTTGCAGCCCACAGAGAGACGCCCGGCTGTCGGGGCGCTGCTGCCGGTTAAAATGCCGGGAGCGAAGGAGATTTTGTTGTTCGGCCCCAGAGGATGGCAGGTAGGCGGCACCTCGTCACAGGTTATGGCTGAGGTTAGGCCACGTCCGCCTAAAACCTTGTACTTGTCGGGCACGGCTTCAAACTTGGCTGTCAAGTCACTCATGTTAACGCGCAGAATTTTGCTCATTATTGGACTACCTCCTTACTAAAATGGCATTGAAACAATTGAAAGTATACCATAATTTTTCCGCCTGTCAATAAGAGGAAATATAAATGCAACCAGCAAATGTGTGGATTTACAGCACCAGTCTCATTGAGATATACTTAAGTTATACCCGCTTGAAATCAAGTCAGGAGGCATTTCACTGCTTTGGCCGTCGTCAGGGTAACGAGTTTCAACCAGCTAAAAGAGAAGGCGGAGGCATATCTTCCGGCCGAGAAGATTGCGGTTGTCGAGGAGGCTTATCAGTTTGCCGCCGAGGCCCACCAGGGACAGATGCGCCTCTCGGGCGACCCGTTTGTGGAGCATCCGGTGCAGACCGCAATAATACTCGCTGAGCTCCAGCTTGACGCTGCCTCTCTGGCTGCGGCGTTGTTACACGATGTGCCGGAGAACTGCGGTATACCCGTTGAAAAGATAAAAGATAAGTTCGGGCTGGAGATAGGCCGGCTGGTAGACGGGGTGACCAAACTGGGCAAGGTATCCTGGAAGGCTGCGGGGACGGCACCGCGAGAGATTCAGGCGGAAAACCTGCGGAAGATGCTGGTCGCTATGGCGGAGGACCTCCGTGTGGTATTCATCAAGCTGGCGGACAGGTTACATAATATGCGCACTCTGGACGCCCTGGCTCCGGAAAAGCAGCAAAGCGTGGCGCAGGAAACTCTGGAAATCTATACCCCGCTTGCCCATCGTCTCGGCATAGGGGAATTGAAATGGCACCTGGAAGACCTGGCCTTTCAGTATCTTGAGCCGGGGGAATTCCGTCGTATTGTTACGCTGCTGGCAGCACGCCGTGCGCAGCGGGAAAACTTCATTGCTCAGGTAACGGATATCCTGAAGAAAGAACTGGACAAGGCCGGCCTGAGAGCCGAGCTGTCCGGCCGACCCAAGCATATATACAGCATTCATCAGAAGATGGAGCGGGGGCGTGACTTCAACGATATCTATGACCTCCTGGCACTGAGGGTGCTTGTCAATACGGTGCCGGATTGCTATAGCGTCGTGGGCATCATCCACAGCCTGTGGCACCCGATACCCGAGGAATTTGACGACTACATTGCCAACCCAAAACCAAATGGATACCAGTCGCTGCACACGGCTGTCATGTGTTTCGGCACCACCCCTCTGGAAGTCCAGATACGGACCCGCGAGATGAACTACAATGACGAGTACGGCGTGGCGGCGCACTGGCGTTACAAACAGGGACAGAAGGCCGACCTGCACTTCGAGGAAAAAATCGGCTGGCTGCGCCAGCTTGTCGAGTGGCACCGTGAACTGAGCGGGTCGGAAGAGTTCCTGGAATCGGTAAAAACGGACATCTTCATCGACCAGGTCTTCGTGTACACGCCGAAAGGGGATATCAAAGACCTGCCGAGAGGCTCCGCGCCGCTTGATTTTGCCTACCGGGTGCATACTGAACTGGGGCATCGCTGCATTGGCGCCAAGGTGAATGGGCGACTCGTGCCGCTTGACTACGAGCTGAAAAATGGCGACGTTGTGGATATTATGTCCACCAAAGGGGAAAAGGGCCCCAGCCTCGACTGGCTGAATCCCCATCTTGGCTTTGTCCGGACCTCCCACGCCAAGGAAAAGATACGGCAATGGTTCAAGAGACAGGAGCGTGCGGAGAACATCGAGCGCGGCCGCCAGATTCTGGACAAGGAATTACGGCATCTGGGAATCACCATTGAGCGTGAGGAGCTTGCGGAGTTATGCAATTTCAGCAATGCGGAAGACTTTCTGGCGGCGATTGGCTATGGAGGGGTTTCCACCCATCAGATTGTGACGAAACTGGCCGCAAAGGAGGAGGCGCCCAAGGTCATCCCGGAAGTGGCGCCACGCAAGCCGGTGCCATCGACGGTACACGTACTGGGTGTGGGCAATCTGGTCACCCATCTGGCCCAGTGCTGCCATCCGGTGCCGGGTGATAAAATCATCGGCTATATCACTCGCAGTCGCGGTGTCACCATTCATCGCCAGGATTGTCAAAGTGTCCAGCATGAGGATGAGAAGGACCGGCTGGTGCCGGTGGAGTGGGGGCAGACGGACGCACTGTACCCGGTCAATATTCAGGTTGAAGCCTGGGACCGAGTGGGGCTTATGCGTGATATCACCGTCGTTGTCGCCGAAGAGAAAGTGAATATCACCTCGCTGGCCACCCACAATCAGAGTGACCATACGACACTCATGGAGTTCACCATGGAAACGCAGGGCCTGGCGCATTTGAGCCGGCTCCTTAAAAAAATCGAATCGGTAAAGGGCGTGATTCGTATTGTCCGTACCGGCGATAAGGCGTCGGTCAAAAAGGATGATAAAACTTGACTTGCACTTGCGATTAAGCATAATATGTACATTTGAGGCCTAATTTTCAAGGTTAGAGTAGGGGGGATTGATAGTGCCAAAGAGTAAGGAAGCGCGGAACTCGGAAAATCGACAGATGAGAAACCGCGCCGTTCGTAGCCGGGCAAAGACTTTCATTACCAGGGCGGAGAAACTTGTCTTCACCGGTGAGATGGAATCTGCTCAGGCGGCGGTGGCGGAATCGATAAGCGCTCTGGACAGGGCGGCGGAGAAGGGGATTATCCATCCCAACAACGCGGCCCGACGCAAGTCGAGATTGATGAAGAAGCTCAACCAGGCTCAGGCTTCTGCGGTGGAAGTTGTTGGGGAAGAGGTGGCTGATGCGGAAGAAGCGAAAGCCGAGGAGAAGCCGGAGAAGAAGCCGAAGGTAGCAAAGAAACCGAAGGCAACAAAGAAAGAGAAAAGCAAGTAGACCGCTTACTGCTCCCCCATAATCTGCAATAAGACCTGTCTTGACCTCGGCCGATTATCAAAGTCCACCACCACTAGCTGTTGCCACGTGCCCAGTGATAATTTTTTATCATTAAACGGGATAACCAGTGATGCTCCCAGCAGCGAGGCCCGGACGTGGGAATAGCCATTGCCATCACCCCAGGCGCGGTCATGCTGGTATTCCATATTTTTAGAGACAACCCGCTCCCACATCTCTTTGAAATCAGATATAAGGCCGGGCTCATTTTCAATGGTGGTTACCCCGGCCGTTGAGCCGGTGATGAACACGGTGACGATGCCGTCCTTTAC